>JAFXFT010000160.1 GCA_017513385.1 Oscillospiraceae bacterium
GACTACGCAGCGGCCGGTCGCCACGTTAAGCTCGGAGATGGGGATACTGTTTCCGGTGATCTTCTTGCCCACCAGCATGCGGGGCAGCTTGGTCTGCGGAGCGTTCTTCTTCACCGCCTCGGCGGAGATGAAGGCCTCAACGCTGACCTTGTTTATCTCTAGCTCGCGCGCCACGCCCTCTTCGATGAGACCTATCATAACGGGCGCAGGAGTTTCCGGAAATTCTATTTTAAGCCGCATAGAGGCGGTCTTTCTGTCTACCGAAACGCCAACCACGTTGGACTTGTCCAGTATGGAGAAGAACCCGTCCTCCGAATTGCAGCAGGAGAACATTTCTCTGAATGGTACTTTGGTGTTCATTCTTACCTCACAAATATAAGTATGAATTGGGCTTTGCCCGTGAATTGATGCTTCGCATCATGAATTGGCGCTCCGCGCCATGAAGAATTACATTATCTTTCATGCCCGGAGGGCAATTCATGCGAAGCAATTCATGAAATCTTGGATTTCAATTCATGCCGTAGGCAATTCATCATTATTTATCATTTCTACCAGTGCGGAGGCCATTTCTTCCTCCGGCACTTTGCGGACGATTTCGCCCTTGCGGAAAAGCATGCCGCAGCCCTTGCCGCCTGCAACGCCGTAATCTGCGCCGCGAGCCTCGCCCGGGCCGTTTACAACGCAGCCCATAACGGCAACGCGAATGTTTTTCTTGCAGTCCTTCAGCGCCTCGGTAACGTCGGCGAGGACTTTTTCAAGGTCGACTTCGGTTCTGCCGCAGGTGGGGCAGGAAACTATTTCGACGCCCTCGGTGCGCAGACCGACCGCGCGCAGTATCTCCTTTGCGGCGGTTACCTCACGCAGGGGGTCACCGGTGAGAGATACGCGGAGGGTGTCGCCTATTCCGGCAAGGAGCAGGGAGCCGATGCCGCAGGCGGATTTTACTATCGCCAGCTCGCCGCCGCCCGCCTCGGTAACGCCGATGTGCAGGGGATAGTCCACCGCTTCGTGAGCCAGCCTGTAGGCGGCAACGGTGTCCGGCACGTTGGAGGCCTTGAGGGAAATGCAGATGTCGTCGAAATCGAGGTCGGTCAGCAGGCGCACATGACCCAGCGCGCTTTCCAGCATTGCCTCGGGAGTAGCGCCGCCGTACTTTTCAAGCAGGGGCTTTTCGAGGCTGCCGCCGTTTACGCCGATGCGAATGGGCAGGGAGCGGGCGCGGCAGGCGTCCACAACCTTTTTCACATTTTCGGGCCCACCCACGTTGCCGGGATTGATGCGGATCTTATCCGCACCCCGCTCGGCTGCCGCGATGGCAAGGCGGTAGTCGAAGTGAATGTCCGCAACGAGAGGAATGGGGCATTCCTTCTTGATTGCCTCTATGGCCTCGGCCGCCGCCATATCCGGCACGGCAACGCGCACTATCTCGCAGCCCGCAGCCGCCAGCGCCTTTATCTGGGCAACGGTCGCCGCCGCATCGCGGGTGTCCGTGTTGCACATGGACTGTATAGTTACCGGCGCGCCGCCGCCAATGGCGACTCCGCCGGCGATTATCTGTTTTGTCATTTAGCATCAGACCTTTCATGCGTTTAAAAGGTTTTGTGAAAAGCGATAGGCTTCCCCTTGAGGGGAAGCTGGCAAACGCATCGCGTTTGACTGATGAGGTGGCCGCCAAAGGCGGAAAAAGGGCAACCGAAGAAGAAAGGCAGAAATATAAGTGCTAAGCATACACCTCATCCACCACTTCGTGGTCCCCCTTCTCCTCAAGGAGAAGGTTAATTATTTATATCAGCTTCACAACGTCGCTTACCAGCAGAATCGCCATAAGCGCCAGCAGCAGGGCAAGACCTGCGCCGTGGATATATGCCTCAACCTTGGGGTTGGGCTTGCGTCCGGTAAGCTTTGTGATGACGGCGACAACTATCATGGTGAAAATATGACCGCCGTCAAGACCGGGAATGGGCAGCAGGTTCATAACGGAAAGGTTCACCGCAATGAATGCGCCGAGATAGAATACATTTATAAGTCCGTCGATGATAGTGGCGGAGCTTGCGCCCACCTCGTCGATGGCTGCAACAGCGCCCACAACGCCGGACATCTGGGAAAGGGCGGCGCGTCCGGTGACAATGTCGCCCAGACCCATCCACACCATCTTCACAAAATAGAGGGAATTATACCAAGCCTGCTGGAACACACTGAAAAACGTGCGCTCGGAAACGCTGAACAAAAGACCGTATTTCATGGTCTTTTCGCCGTCAACCTCGTATTCGCGGAGCACCAGCGGGAAATCGTCCAGCTTTACGCGCTTGCCGTCGCGGATAACCACCATATCAACGGTGTCCGCGTCGCTGCGGCGGTCCATGTGCAGGGAAAACTCGCTTATAAGGTTCACGGAATGACCGTCGATGGAAACGATGCGGTCGCCAACCATGAGACCGGCTTCACCCTGCAACGGAAAACCGTCCATGAAGCCGTCAAGGCGGGTGGTGGAGTAGTAGGGGCTGAAAGAAACGATAATGAGAACGATGAGGAAACCGGCGAGGAAATTCATGAAAGAGCCGGAGAAAAGAATGAACAGGCGGGCGATGAGGGGCTTTTTGCCCATGCTGCGCTCGTCCTCGCTGTCATCGTTCTCGCCCTCAATGGCGCAGTAGCCGCCAATGGGCAGCAGGCGCAGAGAATAAAGGGTCTCCTTGCCCTGCTTCTTGAAAATACCGGGTCCCATACCTATGGAAAATTCATTTACCTTAACGCCCACGCTCTTTGCCGCGAGAAAATGGCCCAGCTCATGAACTGCGATAAGAATACCGAATATCAGGATTGCAATGATGATATACATTCCGAGGCATACCTCCTTGCCGCCTCGTCGGCGGCTGCCACATCAGAAAGGTCGGCGGCTGCCATGCCTGCAAGCCTGCCGCATACTTTTTCAACTACATCGTAAATATCGAGGAAGCCTATCCTGTCCTCGAGGAAAGCCCATGCCGCCACCTCGTTTGCCGCGTTCATAACGCAGCAGTCGGCGGTACCCTTGTGCCCCGCAAGCTCCATAGCAAGGGGCAGGGCGCGGAAAGTATCCGTGTCCGGCTCCTCGAAGGTGAGAGGCTGGGTAAGGCGCAGGTCAAGGGGAGTTGCTGCGCCGGGAACGCGTTTGGGCCATGTAAGCGCCAGCTGAATGGGCAGCTTCATGTCGGGCGCGCCCATCTGGGCGATAACGGAGCCGTCGGCGAATTCCACCATGGAGTGAACTATGCTCTGGGGGTGGACAAGAACGGAAATGTCCTCGGGCTTAACGGCAAAGAGATGCATGGCCTCGATAAATTCAAGACCCTTGTTCATCAGTGTCGCCGAGTCTATGGTTATCTTGGCGCCCATGCTCCAGTTGGGATGCCTGAGCGCATCGGCGCGGGTGACGTGAGCCAGCTCGTCACGCTTTCTGCCGCGGAAAGGACCGCCGCTGGCGGTAATGATAAGGCGCTTCAGGTCGCCGCCGCCCTGCAGGCACTGGAAAATGGCGCTGTGCTCCGAGTCTACGGGCAGAATTTCCGCACCGGTCTCGGCAGCCTTTTTCATAACTATCTCGCCCGCGCAGACGAGAGTTTCCTTGTTAGCGAAGGCAAGACGCTTTTTCTCCTCGAGGGCGGTCATGGCGGGCATAAGACCCACCGCGCCGGACATAGCCGCAACAACGGTGTCGGCCTCGGGCAGCGCCGCCGCCTCGAGAATGGCGCTCATGCCGCCGCCGACGCGAATATCCGTGTCGGAAAGGGCGATTTTCAGCTGATTTGCCGCATCTTCGTCGTAAACCGCCACCAGTTTGGGGCGGAGCATACGCGCCTGCTCTTCGGCGAGGGCGATATTTTTGCCCACCGCCAGCGCAGCCACGCCTATATTCAGTTTTTGCGCGACTTCAATGGTCTGAGTGCCTATAGAGCCGCTGCTGCCGAGTATACTTATCATAATGTTACCTCTTGCATTTGTAGGGAATGGTCTTGACCATTCCGCTTGTCGGTTTATTTCCGGAAGTGTCGTCACACGCGGAACGCTCAAGAGCGTTCCCTACAAGATTAATTTTTGTGCGGAAACTGCGGCAGGGGCGCGCCCCTGCCCTACTGTGTAAGCGGAAGTTTTATTCGATGAATGTAGGGCTGAGACTTAACCTTCCCCACAATGGGAAGGTTAAGCCTCGGCCGACACTCTCTTATCCCAATACATTCAGTGCTGCCAGCAGCAGATATACTGCGGGTGCGGAGAAAATGGTGCTGTCAAAGCGGTCGAGAGCGCCGCCGTGTCCGGGCAGCAGCTTGCCGTAATCCTTCACGCCGAACTCACGCTTGATAAGGGAGAATGCAAGGTCGCCCAGCGGGGATACTATACCTGTAACAAGGGCAGTTACCGCCAGCATGGGGAAGCTTACGCTTATATCAAAGCCGTAGCGGAGAAGAACGCCGTAAAGGAGGGTGACTCCGACGGCAACGATAAGTCCGCCAATGCCGCCCTCGATGGTCTTTTTGGGGCTGGTGCGGGGGGCAAGTTTGTGTTTGCCGAAGAGCATACCTGCGAAAAGTGCGCCGGCGTCGCCTGCGTAGGCGATGATGATGGGCAGAAGCACGGTGAAGCGTCCGTACTCAGCCACGCGCAGGAGAACTAGAGCTGCCATGCCGCCGGGGATAATAAGGCCGGCCATAAGTCCTGCGCCGAAGCCGGAGAAGCCGAAAACCTTTTCCCGTTCATAGTATGCCACCCAAAGGAAGAAAAGAAGCACGCCGTAAACGCAGCACCACGCAAGGGCTATGTATGCAGATGTGCCGAAATATGCCATGGCGGTTATCAGCAGCGCGGAAACACAGCCCAGCACAAGGGTGGCAGCGCTGCGCACGCCCACTGCGGCGTACATTTCCTGTACTGCCACGCAGGATATTGCCGCGCAGAATATAGCAGCGCCCAGATCGGGCAGCAGGACCAGCATTATAAGAGTAAGCGGCACGCCTACAGCCGCAACCAGCAATCTTGATTTCATTTGAGACCTCCGCAGAAAACGAATTGATTCAATATATAATTATACTAAAAACAGCCCGATTGGTCAATCGAATTAAGTCGCCCAATGGTAAAATTGAGAAAATGTTCAAATTTATCCGTACTATATGGAAAAGAATGTGAACAAATAAAAAATTTTTTGAAAAATGAAACATTTTCTATATCTTTTACGTCAAATATATATTAGACTATAAGGTAAGAGATTTTTCCCGCAATGGAATTGCCGGGGAAATCCCGATTATAGCACCGCCTCTGTAGGCATGAGGGGGGCGGGAACGAAAAATGCGGCGCTGCCGCATGGAGGAACATTATGAAAAAAATAACCGCGATGCTTTTGCTTGTCGCAATGCTGCTCTCTTTTGCAGCCTGCGCACCTGATAATAATGTAGATCAGCCCGAAGAGACCCCCGTTGTGGACGAAGAAGATTACGTAGTCCCCAGCAAGGATCCGGTCGCCGATCCCGCCGAGAAGTACACCGTGACCGACAGCGACTCCGTCGGAATATATGACGAGACCGGCGTATACTTCTTCACCCCCGATACCGTCGAAGATGTAAGCTACCGCCTTATCGGTGTAGATGAACTGGAGGAAACCATCGCGGAATTGGGCTTTACCGTCAAGGATAAAAACGAAAACTCCGTCAGAATAACCTACCGCGTGCAGAAGAGCGAAATGATAGACGCAGACAAGGCCCTTGTGCTTTTCGGTACCAAGGAGCTGGCAAACAAAGAGTCGCTGAAAATCAGCAACAACATCACCACCTTCAGATATGACGAGGGCGGCGAGGCAATCGTCAGCTGGCATTCAACCGATGCCGGCAGGAACTGCAGTGCACACTTCTCCTCCTGCGAGGACAACGAAACCGTGTTCCTTTACGCAAATCTTCTTTACGCATTCGTCCATTCTGATATGAAACCTGAATAAATTGTAAATATTGTATATAAGACGCTTGACATGTAATGGGTCAGATGGTACTGTATCGATATTGATAGTACAGTTGAATTGAGCCCTCGTAACCGCATATTACAAAGTAGAGGATAGCGCCCTGCCCTTAAAGAGGGCGGGGCGCTTTTGGTATTTTAGGTAATCGTCGATTACCTTTGTGGTAAAAATCAAGGTAAAGGAGAAAATGAAATGGATTCAAAAGGTATGTTCGATCGTGCGCTGGAAAAGGCACAGCCCGCACCGAAAAAGAAGCGCAGAAAGAAAAAAACCGCCAAGCGCATTATAATAACAATAATTGTGCTTGCAATTCTCGGCGGCATTGCCTTCGGCATGTACAGCCTCTTCAAGGAGCCCGAGGAAGAGGCAAAAGAGATCATGCCCGGCTTTGTCTACCGAGGCTCCATTCAGAGCATGGTAACCGGCAGCGGCTCTGCCAAGCCCACTGATTCCACCACTATTACTCTCACTGCATCCGGCACTGTGCAGGAGGTATTCGTGGAGGAGGGCGCTCTGGTAAATGAAGGCGACCCCCTGTACATAATCGACTCCTCCGAGGTAAGGGAAAAGGTGGAAAAGGCTCAGGAGAATGTGGACGACCAGCAGAAGATACTGGACGATCTGCAGGATAAGCATAACAGCCTTACCACCGTTGCACCCTATTCCGGCAAGATAATGGAAGTAAGAATAAGCGAGGATCTTGAGCTCGGCGAAACTGCCCCTGCGGGCACCATCGCCCTGCTGGTTGATGACTCCCTTATGGACCTCACCCTTTATTTCAGCTATGCCTACGAAAGCAGCATTTATGAGGGTCAGTCCGCCCTCGTGACCGTTCCCTCCTCCATGTCCCAGATAAACGGCAGCGTCAAGGAGATCAGCTACGTTGAGTTTATCTCTCCCGAGGGCGGCCGCTTCTTCGAGGTGGTGCTGGCCGTACCCAACCCCGGCACCTTCACCGAGGGCACCGCCGCCTCCGCCCAGCTCACCGCCGCCGACGGC
>JAFXFT010000161.1 GCA_017513385.1 Oscillospiraceae bacterium
TACCTGCAGGATCATATCCAGCTCTGTCCTGTATGCGGCTGCCGCTTTTGCAGGATCTTTTCTGGGAAGAGCAGCAGTCGGCGGTATGACGAAAGAGGAACCTAAGACCTTTTCGGCAGAGGGAATGCAGATCACCCTGACAAGCAGCTTCTGGGAAATGGAGCAGGAGGGATATACCGTCAAGCTCCTGGAGACCCAAGGCCCTCACATTGCGGAGACGGGGCTTAAGTACGTCCATAACGATACCTGCTATCCCGCCCTGCTGGTCATCGGTCAGCTTATCGAGGCGCTGGGCAGCGGTAAGTATGATAAGGACAAGGTGGGGCTGTTCATAACCCAGACCGGCGGCGGCTGCCGAGCCTCCAACTATATCCACCTGCTGCGCAAGGCGCTGAAAAAGGCGGATTTGGCGCAGGTGCCCGTTATCTCCATCAACCTTTCCGGTCTTGAGAAGAACCCCGGCTTCAAGCTGACCCTGCCCCTTATCCTGCAGCTGGTTTTCTGCATCGTCTACGGCGATATAATCATGCTGCTTGCCAACCAGTGCCGACCCTATGAGGTCAATAAGGGCGAGACCGATGCGCTGGTTGCTCAGTGGGAGGAACGTCTCGTCAGGGAGTTCCAGAAGGGCGGCTTCAGCATGAAGAAGCTGCGCCGCAACTTCGACCTCATCGTTGACGATTTCGCCAAAATCGAGCGCATTGTAACTCCCCGCCCCCGTGTAGGCGTGGTAGGCGAGATATATGTTAAATACTCGCCTCTTGGCAATAATAACCTTGAGCAGTTCCTGCAGGATGAGGGCGCGGAGGTTGTCGTACCCGGTCTTGTTGACTTCGTAATTTTCAAGATTTACAACCGCGATGCGGACGTTGACCTCTACGGCGGCATGAAGCTGAAGAAAATGGTGGTCGGCGCTCTGCAGAAATACGTTGAAAAGTGCCAGCAGGCAATGATAGACGCCGTAAAAAAATGCCCCGAGTTCCGTCCGCCTTCGCCCTTCTCTCATCTTAAGGAGAAGGCTGCGGGCTACCTCGGCATGGGCAACAAAATGGGCGAAGGCTGGCTGCTCACCGCTGAAATGCTGGAGCTTATCGAGGACGGCACCAATAATATCGTCTGCACTCAGCCCTTCGGCTGCCTGCCCAACCACATAGTCGGCAAGGGCATGATCCGACGCCTCAAGGACGATTATCCCCAGTCCAACATCGTCGCCATCGACTATGACCCCGGCGCAACCAAGATAAATCAGGAGAACCGCATCAAGCTGATGCTGGCCAACGCCGGACGCATGGAAAAGGCAAAGGCGGAGGAAAAGGAAAAAGCCACGGTTTGAGCCTGTGGGCGCGCTGCACAATGTTATTGCGGTGTAGTTTGACTGTAGGTTAGCCTTCCCCTCTCCGGGGGGAAGGTGTCATTTGCAAAGCAAATGACGGATGAGGGGCCTGCCGAAGGCAGCTTTGTAATGTACTGCGATTGGTATACAAATTTATTCGCTTGCGCGAATTCCCCTCATCAGTCGCTTCGCGACAGCTTCCCCCAAAAGGGGGAAGCCATACCGCTGTTATTAGATTTTATTGTTGTTCATTTCTGCGGTACGCACCCCAAAGACATGCCATCTATTGCATTGCCGAGGAATCAAAGGAAAGAGTTTTATGATAGATAAAATCAGAATTAAAGGCGCAAAACAGAATAATCTGAAGGACCTCGACCTCGAAATACCCCGCGACCGGCTGGTTGTGTTCACGGGTCTTTCGGGCAGCGGTAAATCCTCTTTGGCCTTCGATACCATATACGCAGAGGGACAGCGTCGCTACGTGGAGTCCCTGTCCTCCTATGCCCGCCAGTTCCTCGGACAGATGGAGAAGCCCGACGTGGAGTCCATCGACGGACTTTCTCCCGCTATCTCAATCGACCAGAAGACTACCTCAAAGAACCCACGTTCCACCGTGGGCACAGTAACGGAGATTTACGATTACCTCCGTCTGCTTTGGGCGAGAATAGGTATCCCTCACTGCCCTAAGTGCGGAAAGGAGATAAAGCAGCAGACCGTTGACCAGATAATCGACCTGCTCATGCAGCTGGAGGAGGGAACCCGTCTGCAGATACTTGCGCCCGTTATCCGCGGACGCTAGGGCGAATACGCCAAGGTGTTCGAGGACGCCCGCAAGAGCGGCTACGTCCGCGCACGCGTGGACGGCAGCGTTTATGACCTCTCCGAGGAGATAAAGCTGGAGAAGAACAAGAAGCATAATATCGAGATAATCGTTGACCGCCTTGTTATCAAGGAGGGCGTTCAGCAGCGCCTTACCGACTCCGTTGAGACCGCCTCCAACCTTGCCGGCGGACTCATCATAGCCGACCTTGTAGGTCAGGATAAGGAGATAAGCTTCTCCCAGAACTACGCCTGCGAGGACTGCGGAATATCCATCGAGGAGCTTGCTCCCCGCATGTTCTCCTTCAATAATCCTCAGGGTGCCTGCCCCGATTGTACGGGTATCGGCACTCAGCTGAGCGTTGACCCCGACCTTATAATCCCCAATAAGAGCCTTTCCATCATGGACGGCGCAATCTGCGCCTCCAACTGGGGCAACGTGCGCAATGACAGCATTTCCCGCATGTACTTCGAGGCTCTTGCCAAGCAGTACAAATTCAAGCTGACAACCCCCGTCCGTGAGCTGCCTCAAAAGGTGATGGATATTATTCTCTACGGAACGGGCGAGGAAAATCTCACCATGCATTATGAGCGGGAGAGCGGCAAAGGCACTCTGCGCCGCCCCTTCGAGGGCATAGTGCGCAATCTTGAGCGCCGTTATAAGGAGACCCAAAGTCAGGGCATGCGCGACGAGCTTGAGCAGTATATGTCCGAGCACCCCTGCCCCACCTGTAAGGGTAAGCGCCTCAAGGACGAGGTGCTGGCTGTTACCGTGGGCGGCATGAACATATCCGATTTCACCGAGCTTTCCGTAACGGAGGAGCTGGAATTTATAGAAAACCTGCAGCTCGA
>JAFXFT010000162.1 GCA_017513385.1 Oscillospiraceae bacterium
CTTGGCAACATAAATTTTGAGTAGAGCCGAAAAGCTTGTGAAAAATTATCTTATTCGCCTCCTTACGACTAAATTCTCCTAATGAGTAGCGTATAGTTAAATGGAAAATAAAGGAAATGGGAGGTCGGTTTTATGATCGGCAAAACAGTGCGTGAGGGAGCGGCGCGAAGAACTGCTGCTGCCAAAAGAGCAGGACAAGCACGGCTGGCGGATATTGCGGAAACTCCGGGCTTGATGCGGCTTATTGAGTGCCTTGTGCGGCTGGCAGGTGGCTGGCTGATTTCGGGCGCTGTTATATTTGGTTCGTATGCGCCATTTACAGCGGGATTTGTTGCTGTTTCGGGCGGTGGAATGGGAGGACTTGCGGCACTGATCGGTGTGATTGCAGGCTCAATGCTGAACGGCGGTGTGGATATGGCTATAAAATATTCTGCGGCGGCGCTGTTGGTGTTTACTGCAAATATGGTACTTAAAGGACTTAAAATAGCCGAACGCAGATGGTTTGTGCCGCTTATGACAGCTGTTATGGTCGCCTGCACAGGCGGTGTTTATGTTGCAAACGGTGGCTGGAAATTAAATGATATTGTCTTAGGACTGATGGAGATTGTGCTTGCGGGCGGTTCGGCGTATTTCTATGCTGCCGCATTTTCGGAAGCGGAGAATCCGGAGCAGGAACATCAGAAGATGATAAGCATAGGTGCCGCTGTGTGTACTCTGCTTATTGCGCTTTCGGATATTACTATATTTGACCTTATTTCCATTGGAAGAGTGCTGGCTGTGATTGTGGTTCTTGTAGCTGCCTGCAAAGGTGGATCTCCTGCGGCAGCTGTAGTTGGTATTGCCTTTGGCGCAGCTATGGATGCCGCAGCGGGAAGTTTACCGTTTTTCTCCGCTGCTCTTGGTATTGCCGGTGTTGTGGCGGGGCTTTTCACCGGCAGTAATCGCATTGTCAGTGCAGTTGCATATATAATAGTCAATGCTGTGTCGGTAGTGTGGTTTGGCGGCGGTGAACTGGCGCTGGCATCTTTGTATGAAACCTTTATTGCATCAGTTGCCTTTATATTGCTGCCGGAACGACTGCTGCTGAGTATGCGCGAAAGCTTCACAGTAAGGCGCAATACATATATGGGTGATGAAAAAGCCAAGGCATATGCGCGAAGAAAAGCGGCGCTTGCAGCCGAAGCTTTCTCCGCGGCTTACGATTCCCTTAGTGCATTGGGTGCGCATAAGGCAAACAAGCAGGCAAATGTGACAACCGTGTTTGAAGCTGCGGCGGAAAGAAAATGCGCTTACTGCCAGGAAAGGGAACGTTGCCATGGCAGTGAATATGAGCTGACTCGCACTGCTCATAATGACGCAACTGTGCGCATGCTGCTTCGCGGTGAATTGCTGCCGCAGGATCTGCCGGAGCATTTCAGGGAAAAGTGCCGCGACGTTGAAGGCCTGTGTAAAATTATAAATGACGAATATGTGCAGCTTCTGCGCCGACGCGATCAGAACAGCAGGGCGGGCGAAAGCTATGAACTGGTCTGCGGTAGATTTCTTGATATAGCAGATGTGTTTACCTCCTATTCGGAGCAGCTTGTTCCTGCGGGCAGCATTGAGCGGGAAATAGAAGAACGTCTTGAGCTGTATATGCGGGGAAAAGGCTTGGACGTGAGCGCAGCGGTGTTCAGAGACGGAAATAGCCGCCTGCATATAGAACTGGACGGCGACGGTACTGCATCACTTAAAAAACTGCCGGAGTGGCTGGACAAGCTTGCAGCGGTTGTAGGTAAGCCTGTTTGCGAAATGGATAATGACAGCGGCAAACGGCATATTGTGCTGTTGGAAGCTGAGCCGCTGGCAGTTCGTATCGGCGTAGCATCAATGCGCCGCAGCGGGGAAGAGGTCAGCGGCGATAAGGGAGCGTATTTCAAAACCGACAGCGGTCTGCTTTATGTTATCTTGTCCGACGGAATGGGCAGCGGCGAGGGCGCGGCAGAGGACAGCAGCGAGGTTATCTCCATGTTGGAAAAGTTCCTGCGTGCCGGCATAGGCGCGGAGAGTGCAATGCGTCTTGTGGGAGCAACCATGCAGATAAAAAACGAGCGCGCGTTGTCCTCTGCGTCTATAGACCTGCTGTGTGTAAATCTTTTCACAGGAGAAGCGGATATATTCAAATTTGGCGCAGCGCCTACATTTATTAAAAATGCAATAGGTGTAAGCGTACATAAAGGCGACAGCCTTTCAGCGGGCTTACGCGGTGACCGCGAAAACCTGCCCGACCATCTTTGTGCCCGCCTTGAGGCAGGCTGTACCGCCGTTATCGTCAGTGATGGCGTTACCGGTGGAGAAGATACGGAGTGGCTCAGCCTTGAGCTTGAGAAAGAGAAAGCACCGGGGCGCGAGTTTGCCCGCAGGATACTGGAAGAGGCAGGGCGGCGCAGTGGCTGCAGCGACGATATGACGGTAATAACCGTGAACGTGGAAAAGCGCTGAATATTACCCGTAGAAAAAGGGTAAAATGGCAGCAAATACCTTATGAGGTGCTGCTATGATAAAAGGAATGTCGCGCAGGGTCATAATGGTGCAATCACCAGACCCGGAGCTTTTTGAAAACGCTATATTTATTCTCCGCAACGATGCCTTCGACAAGGGAACAGAACCGGAGGATGTTCTTAAACAGGCTCAGCAGATAGCCGATGAATATGTAAGGACAAATCTGGAAAAGAAAAAGCATATGCGTTCACCGCTGATATATGCCTTGGCGGGAGCACTTGCAGGCGGCGGAATTTTGGGCCTAATGTGGCTGCTTATATGAAAAACGGACGAAGAATCTACTTCGTCCGTTTTTGCGTCAGCTCAGTGCTTCCTGCTTGAATTTGAGATAATCTTCGTCGTCACCGAAAAAACTCGTCATAGCTCTTAAGCATATATTCAAGTGGAACAGTTGCAGGTAATGTGATGTGTATTTGTCAACGGCGCATATCGCGGGAGACAACAGACGGGAGAAATCTGCATGTTGTATTACGTGAAAACCATGAGAAAATTCAGATGCTATCTTGTAATTCCGCAGTTTGCGTGCTATACTTCGCTCATAAAATAAACGCGTTTCAAATTGACATTTTTACAAAAGAGGTGACGTGGATTGGCGGCACACAGAAACGAAGAGGAACGACTGCAGGATCGCAAGCTTGTGTTGTATACGGCGGCGAGAATGTTTTTGGAAAAGGGCTACGAAGCGGCCTCCGTGCGGCAGATCGCATCGGCAGCGGGGATCAACGTCAACACCATGGTGCATGACTTCGGCGCGAAGGAAAACATTCTTTGCGAGCTGGTGGAATACGTTCTCAAGGGACAGTTTTCAACTGCAAAAAAACTGCTGCTGGGTATGACCGAGGATGGGGTTCTATACTACGCTGCGGAAACGGCGCTGCAAATCCACATGGCAGAATGCAGTGAGGCAGCACGAAACTTATATCGCTCCGCCTACTCTCTTTCCCTGCCCTCGAAACTGATTCAGCGAAATGTCGCTGAGAAGCTGACCTCTGTGCTATTCCGGGAATACCTGCCAGACTGTTCGTTGGAGGACTTCTATAGGCTGGAGATCGCTTCCGGAAGCATGATCTGGGGATACATGGCAATTCCCTGCGACAGGTCGTTTACCATAGACCAAAAGGTGGAGTGTTTTCTGGACGCGGCGCTGCGGATCTACCGGGTGCCGGAGGAGAAAATCGCGGAGGCCAAAGCCTTTGTAAAGCGCTTTGACTATCCCGCCATCGCAAGACAGACAATCGCAGATATGATGGAATTTCTGGAGAAGCCGGAGAAGGAAGGTCCTCTACTACCGACAGATATGGCGATGTAATATAAATTGACCGACAAGAGTTTATGATATGCTTTGATTTTTTTCCAAGGAGGAACGCTTATGAAGAAACGAATTTTTAGTATGCTTCTCGCTATCGTGATGGTGGTGGGACTCATTCCCAACCTTAGGCTTGTGGCCAATGCGGCGGAGGACACCACCGATCTTTCTGTTTTCCACGGTACCCGAACCGACTTCCGCGACGAATCTGTCTATACTCTGCTCATCTCCCGTTTCTACGACGGTGACAGCGGTAATAATGTTCACTGCTGGGACGACGGTATGGCAGGCAACCCCGATTCCGACCCCGCATGGCGCGGCGATTTCAAGGGACTGATCGAAAAGCTGGACTACATCAAGGAACTGGGCTTCACGGCTGTCCGGCTGAATCCCGTGGTGCAGAATGCTTCTGGCTATGACTACCACGGCTTCC
>JAFXFT010000163.1 GCA_017513385.1 Oscillospiraceae bacterium
CCGTAGGCGAGGGTAACGTGATCAAGCTTAAGAGCACCCTTGACATCCTTGGGAGTCTTGTCCACTTCGGGATCCTGAATCTCGATTTCCCAGTAATAGAGCTCCTGAACCTTTTCCATAGATGCATGGAAACGCTGAACGTCGTTTACCAGCATACCCAGCATGAGCAGGGGCTCATTGAGGGTCCATGCAAAGGTGAGGAAGAGGGTGAGCTCGCCGAGGGAGATGTTGCCGAGAACGACCATGATGGAACCGAAGGTCAGGTTTACCACGGTCATAAGGCTTGCCAGGGAGTCAATGATGGGGCCGTACTTGAGCCAGATGCGGTTAGCCTCGATGTTGCGGTCCTTGTAAGCTTTGTTTTCTTCCTGGAACTTATCCATTTCGAAATCTTCGCGGACAAAGGCCTTGACAACGCGGTTACCGGCAATGTTTTCGGCTACGACGGCATTGAGAGCACTCAACTGCTTACGGGCATTTTTGAATGCGGGATGCAGCTGCTTACCCATTTTGTTTGCTGCGATAGCGGTGAAGGGGGTGACGAGGAGGAGCACCAGAGTATACTGCCAGCTGATGCGCAGGAATACGTAGAGAGCAACTACCAGCATGAGAGCGAATTCCACAACTCTGGGAATTACGAAGGACATGCTTCTGGCAATTACTTCAACGTCGCCGGAACACTTGTTGATAATGTCGCCGGCCTTGTTTTCGCGGTAGTAGCTGGTGGGCAGAGCCATCAGCTTGCGGAACAGGGCACCCTTCAGGCGGAGGGTAGCTGTCTCAGCTGCCGTTTCAGCGAGAACGCTGGTGAAATAACGGCAGGCGGAGAAGATAAGACCCACCAGCAGGGAGAGACCCAGCATGGGGAACAGCCGCTCAAACTGTTGCGGCATGAGTACATTGTCGACCAGATCCGCGAAGATGTATGGCTCCACGGTCATGAGGCCGACACCGACGATATTGACTATGATAGAAAGCAAAAGCAGTATCTTTTGCTTACCCATCCAGTCAACCGCCCACTTGAAATGTTTCAAAGTGAATCAGCTCCATATCTATTTTTATTTTTTTATAAACAAAAGTTAAGCGACTACCGAACTGGGAAAAGGTAGCCACTTAATAGTATCACATTTAAACAATACATGCAACACATATTTGACAAAAATGTAAGCGATTTCGTTGTGTATGGTTATAACAGGGAAACAAGGAAATAGATGGCAATTATCATTATGCCAATGCATATGGAAATACTCAAATACTTTTTAAATGTTTTCTTGGTAGCAGCCTCGCTAAGCTCTCGCATTTCCGGCTCGGGGAAGGGGCAGATGATGTCCATCTTGCTTTTGCGGAGAAGAACAAGGCAGACAATAATATAAGGTACGATGCCGACGAACTGTGCTGCGGAGTAGGAACCGATAGTGTCGGCAAGGGAGTCGGTGGAGAATGCGGTGGGGATAATGAGTGCACAGAAGTCAACAAAGGCGTGAATGAAGATAACTGCCCATATGTTGCGGGTACGGAAATATATCGCCGACAGTGCCATGCCCATGGCAGAGGCAACGAATACCTGTACAAGAACTCCACCTATTTCGGTCATGCCGATGGCGTTGCCAAGATGCAGCAGACCGAATACCATGCCCGAGCCTATAACTGCGCTCCATACGCCGTATTTATTGCGGGGCAGCTTATCAAGAAAGAGATTGGCAACTACGCCGCGGAAAAATACCTCCTCTGTGAAGCCAACGAGGAACATGGTGCCTATGAAGAAGAATATTTCATAGGCAGGAGCTACATAGTTGATGCCGCCGGTTACAATAAGCTCCCAAGCGTAGATGATAAGGCTGTAGATTGATACGAATATGAAATATCCGCCTGCAATGAGTCCTTTTCCGAATCCGGAGCCACGGGCGCGCCATATGCGGAAATAGCCGAAAAGCGCGCATAGACCGAAGCCTGCCGCAGCGGTGATAAGCTCTGCCATTGCCTGCAGTGCGTAGCTTTCCTGCTGCGCAAGATTGGGGAAAACCAGCGCCAGCGATATGCTTGCCAGTATCATCACGATCCAGAATACGGCAACGGTAATAATGCTGCCGAGTATGTGATGACGGCGGACGAAGTTATGTATGCTCTGCATGGCGAAACCTCCTTCTTGGGATTACATGGTTTTGCATTTTATGGTTATAACATGGCAATACGATCGATGCCTCGTATGCGGCAGGGGCACGCCCCTGCCCTACGAAATTGATTTTAGCTTGTTTGGTGAATGTAGGGCTGAGGCGCGCCTCAGCCGCCGTGCGCGGTTTTTCCTTTTGAGGTGCGTTGGTTTAATTGTGATCTAACTAACTATAGTATATCATATTCCTAGCCAAAAGGGAACTGCGGCTTTACAAAGATGAAAAAGACTGATAAAATTACAGCATAATTAAAAATTAACATACAGAACGGAGAAAACAATCATGGAATTTGAACTGAAAGCCTACCTCGAGCGCATCGGCCTTGAACTGAACGGCAGTGAAAGCGAGACTGAAAAGCTGAAGAAGATACATCTTCACCACATCACCCATATCCCCTTTGAGGCTCTCGACCCCTATATGGGCAGGGAAGTTGGCATCAGCCCCGAGCGCACCTTCGAGAAGATGGTAATCAATAAGCGCGGAGGCTACTGCTTCGAGCAGAACGGCCTGCTTTGCGCGGCGCTCAACGCAGCGGGTGTCAAGACCTACAGCGTGCAGGCACGTGTTGGCAATCAGGAAGGCTTTGGTCAGCCCCTGCACCGCATGAACGTCGCCGAGGCGGACGGCGTGCGCTACATTGCCGACGTAGGCTATGGCGGCGACTGCTTCGTGCTGCCACTTGAAATAAAGCTGGACGTTGAGCAGAGCGACGGACGCAATACCTACCGCGTTGTGAAGCACCCCACCCCCGAGTGCGACTATGCTGTGCAGATTCTCAAGGACGGCAAGTTCACCAACCTCCTTGGCTTTACCGATAAGCCTGCTCCCGAGGGCGACTTCGAGGTATGCAATTTCTATACCAACTGCAGCCCCAAGTCCGGATTCAAGATGTTCCTTATGTGCGCCCGCCCCACCCTTGACGGCGGCAAGTACACCCTTTTCAATAAGTCCGGCAGCTACACCGACCCCGAAGGCAACGTGGAGCATTTCGAGCTTGAGGGTGACGAGGAACTGATCGCATATTTCCGCGATAAGCTTGAGATTAATATGGATGGTGTCGAATTCAAGTACAGAGAATTCGTGATGCCCAAATGACCGAGCGGGAGAAATACATGAGCGCCGCCCTTGAACTTGCCCGCGAGGCGGCAGCGGCGGGAGAGATACCCGTTGGCTGCGTGATCGTAAAGGACGGCGAGATAATAGGCCGCGGTCGCAACCGCCGTGAGGAGGAGCGCAGCGCTCTTGCCCACGCGGAGGTGGAGGCCATAGCCGAGGCCTGCAAGGCGCTGGGTGACTGGCGCTTGGAGGACTGCGCCCTTTTCGTAACGCTGGAGCCCTGCCCCATGTGTACCGGTGCCATCATCAATGCCCGCGTGGGCGAGGTGGTCTACGGCG
>JAFXFT010000164.1 GCA_017513385.1 Oscillospiraceae bacterium
CTGCCATATCCAACCACGGACTGCTTCACCTGCAAGGGCGTATACTCGAACATGGGCACATCATGCTGCTTTCCGCAAAGGAGCAGCACTCCCCTGCCGTGGGCAACGGCAATACCGGTTTTGAGGTTGGTATTGAAGAACAGCTCTTCTATGGCTATCGCGTCGGGCTGAAAGCTTTCTATAAGCTGATTACAGTCATTATAAATCGACTCAAGGCGCTCAGACAACGGCAGTCCTGCAGGCGTAGTTATAGCACCATAGGTAATGGCACGCTGCTTTCCGTTTTCCGAGCTGATTATGCCGAAGCCAACCGTTGCAATGCCCGGGTCAAGACCTAAAATGACCATATAGTTCTCCGTTTCTTCAAATTTGCATACTTTTGTTTATTGTATCACGTCACTCCCGATAAGGCAACCCAAAAAGGAACAGTTGTACGATTTAGCTCATAGCAAACGCCCTGCACATCTCAATCCGTGCAGGGCGTTATGTATTCAATATCAGTTTTCTTCCTCAGTTTCTTCTGCTTCTATCTCTTCATTATCCTCTTCGATTGCCACTGTCTCGCCTTTTGCCGCAGCCTCCTGCTCAAGGGCAGGAACAATGATATATTTCTTCACTACAGGGTAGCAGGTGAATACCACCGCGAAACCCGTGAAGGAATAGAACAGGAAAGGCAGCGCAATAAGGCTGATGAGGGGCAGAGTAAAGAAGCAGACAACCAGAGCCAGCAGGCACACAAAGCCTGCCCACAGATTGCGCCAGAAACCCAGCACCACGAAGTACCAGGAGTTCTTGAGTATCGCAAAGCAACTGAGATTTACCGTTACTGCGATCATGTAGAAGTAGTGACGCATAAAGAGGTAAACGATCAAAGCAATTACAGAAAGAGTCTTTACAACGATGCCGAATGCAGCCATTCCGAATGAAAAGTCACCGAGAATACCGTTTGCCAGCAGCCAGACAACAATAATGTCAAGGATTCCAAAGAACAGACCCTGTTTGAAGTTCGCCCAGCCGCGGGATACAAAGTCGGACATCCAAGCGTGCTCTTCCCTTGCAAAGTTGCGGTAGATGTAGGTGATACCCATGGTCGCAGGACCATAAAGAATCATAGAAAGGATAACTAAAGGGGTATGCAGGAATGCGGGGATATAGCTGACGATAGATGCAAATATACCGATACCGGGCAGCATGTCCATAAACTCGCCGCTCTCGGTTACAAGCTGATCGGCGAAGTAGCCGTTGATCATAAAGTAGACCATTATCAGCATGGGCAGCGTTACAAGGAAATAGTAGATGTTGAGGGTTATAAAGCGCCAGAATTTTCTGAAGAACAGTTCAAAGAATAGGAAAAATCCGTGCTTTACAGGTGCATCACTTGCAAGGTCAGGTCTTGCTTTATATTTGTAAGGTCTGAATAAGCTCATTTGTTATATCTTTCTCCCATGTTTTAAGCTCTCGGATGTGCTTTTTTATATACGTCCTTGAGCTGCTTTTTAACTATCTTAGCGTAAATCTGCGTAGATGACAAGTCCGAATGACCCAGCATTTCCTGTATGGAATGCAAATCAGCGCCATTTTCAAGCAGGTGTGCCGCAAAGGAATGGCGTAGTGTATGGGGAGTAATCTCCTTTGTGATACCCGCTTTCTTCTGATAAGTCTTGACTATCTTCCAAAAGCCCTGCCGAGACATTCTCTCGCCGTTCATGTTAACGAACAGCGCCTCCTCGTCGGCATCGGCTATCATGCTCATGCGAACCTTTTCAATGTAATCCGAAATGGCCTTTACCGCCATGGAATACATAGGAATAACACGTTCCTTCTCTTTGCTGCGGCAGCGGATTATGCCAACGGAAAGATTAACGTCGTCAATATCCAGCGTGATGAGCTCGCTTACTCTCATGCCGGTGGCGTAAAGCAGCTCCAGCATGGCACGGTCACGGATACCCTTCATATCACTGGGGTCGGGCTGCTCAAGGAACAGCTCAACTTCCTTACTACTAAGAATCTCCGGCAGCTTGCGGGGCTGCTTTTCAAGTTCCACGTTTCTCGCCGGATTTATCGGCACTCTACCCTCGCATACAAGCTGCTCATAAAGGCACTTTATAGAGGCCACGGTACGGGAAAGAGTAGCGGCAGAGCGACCCTCACGGCGAAGGCTCTGTATGTAATCCGCCACGTCATCGTCCCTGACCCGCATTATCTCCAGCCCAAGCTGAGAGTAAATATAGCTTTGGAAGCGGTTTACGTCCCTCAAATACGAAAGCAGGGTATTATCGGAGACCTTCTTTTGATTTCTCAGGTAATCTTCAAAACTACGAAGAATTTCAACATCACTCATGGTCTCCCCCCTTTCGTACAACTACGCGGCTGCTGCCGCAATTGCCAGCACAACAGCCAGCACAACGGATATCATGAGTACTTTAATAAAACAATTCAGTGCATCTGCTTCAGGTCTAACTCCCGCAACAAGCACTTTGAAGGTTGCAGCCGAAGCGCGCATTGCGCAGGCACAAAGCACAATAAACACAGGCAGCGCAATTGCAATAAACCAACCGCAATGCATAAATGCATCGCTCCAACCACCGCTCAGCAGCGTCGCGGCCGTCATTAGAAAGCCGCAAACAAAGCCTGCTGCGGCAGAAAGCACCGGCAGCAGAAAAAAACCGATACAGGAGCTTCCAAGAACAAGCACAGTGCCTATGACAATAAGGTTTAGCGCCAGATATTCGCCGAAGCCCTTGGCACTTTCTGTCCACGATACTGCAATTCCACCGGCATGCGAGCCGGAAAATCCACCGGCTGCAGCACCAAGCAGCAAAAATACGGAGCACACGGCGAACGCCGCCATGCCCCTTCCCTGTCCGGAATTATTTATTGTCCTTATACGGTTCATGCCCGTCCACCTCCCTTGGCCTTATCCTATGCTTCAAATACGGAAACATTCCGCTGAAGCGGGCCTCAGTGGTGGTAGGTAACAATATATTACAAAATTTATCACAGTTCAAGGCATTAGTTACAATAATATTATTTTTGTCTATTTTGTCAATATGTTATGTAAACCATATTATGTATACCAGTAATTCATTACAGTAAAATCATGCCCTATTTGCAGGCGTTTTCTCTACATATCGGTAGTGCACACCGTGCTATGCACAAGATGTTGTCAGCCTGCATTTTTAGTTATGTATACTTAGATAAC
>JAFXFT010000165.1 GCA_017513385.1 Oscillospiraceae bacterium
CATATATCTCAAATAAGAGAAAGGATTGTTTTGCGATTATTTGTCTGTGCACGGCAGAGCAAAATAGTCGAGCATTTCCTCGAGGTGTTCGTCCCAAAGCTCAAAATCATATAATCCGGGGTACTCCTTGCTGAGGTGAGAGAAGGGGCGGCCATCAAGATTGAGGAAGGAAATTCAAACAAGTAAACCAGACGTAATTATTGCTGGCGCAAGCTGCAAAAACGTGGTATAATGACCGCACTGAATTTATGAAAGGGGAGCACAGGTGGCGCAGACACAAAACAAGTTTATAGGTACTGATTTCACAAGCGGCAGAATAATGCCTATGCTGCTGCGCTTTTTCCTGCCGTTTTTGCTTGCCAATGTGCTGAACAGCCTTTATAACACGGTTGATACCATAATAATAGGCCAATTTGTCGGCAGTACAGGCATAGTTGCAGTCAACCTCGGCGGAAAGATGCTGACTCTGTTCACGCAGGTCGGCCTTGGCCTTGCGGGCGGAGGGCAGGTGCTCATTTCCCAACTGGTCGGTGCAAAAAGACGCGAAGACCTAAACGCGACTATCGGCACTCTGTTCACGGAAATGGCGGTCATCTCCGTTGCCTGCGCTGCAATTACCCTTGTTTTTGCGCGCGATATTCTCTCGTTTCTAAATACCCCTGCGGAGTCCTACGATTCGGCATACGCTTACCTGTGTATAACAAGCATAGGTCTGCCTTTTATCTTTGGCTACAATGCTGTCAGTTCTGTTCTGCGCGGAATGGGCGATTCCAAAAGTCCTCTGATTTTTATTGCGATAGCTACGGTAGTTAATATTATAGGTGACTTCGTATTTATTCTTGCATTTGATATGGGCGCAGCAGGAACGGCAATAGCAACTGTTTTGGGGCAGGGTATATCGCTTGTTTTTTCGCTGGGAGTTTTGTACAGAAAGCGCGAAAAATTCGGTTTTGACTTCAAACTGCGAAGCTTCGCAATTGATTGGCGCAAGCTCCGGCTTATGCTCAAGCTTGGATTCCCTGTTGCAGTGCGCGAAGTTTTCATTATCTCCACCCAGCTTTATATGCTTAGCTTTGTTAACGCCTACGGTCTTGTTCCCGCGGCTGCGTACTCCATTGGTGACAAGATATATCAGCTTGCAAATATCTTCACAATGGCGGCGCGTCAGGCGGCGGGCGCTATGGCGGCGCAGAATATCGGGGCTGGCAGACCTGACCGCGCAAAGACGATTGCCAAATGCAGCGCAGTCATTTCTTACAGCGCGGCGTTTACCCTCAGCTGTCTTGCTCTTGCCTTTCCGCGAACCATATTCGCCCTGTTTACAGATGATGCGGCGGTTATGGAATATGCCGTTACATTCCTTCGCATAGCTTGTCTTATTTTCTTCTTCTCTGCAACCATATGTCCGTTTGAGGCAATTGTTTCCGGTACCGGCCAGGTTGCGGTCAGCTTTATTGGAGGCATACTTGACGGCGTAGTCTGCCGCATAGGATTCAGCTTCCTGTTTGCGTTTGTGCTTGATATGGGCGTTGCGGGATTCTTCCTCGGTGATGCGATGGCGCGTTGGGGCATAATCCTCACAAGCGGCGGTTATGTTTTGTTCGGCAAATGGGAAACGCGCAAAAAGCTTGTTGACCAAATCGATTGAAAAATCAATAATAATATAATGGGTGAAAGAGTCCAAATGGATTTTTCACCCATTTTACATATTCTGGTTAATGAATTGTGCATCATCAATAAATGGCGGGGAGGCTCTCGTAGTTATTGTCAATTGATTAACAAAGCGTGCCGTGATACAATTATTGTGTATACATTATTTCGACTAGATAAGACTCTTATGTATAATATATTCAAAGGAGTGTTACTATGAACCATGATACACATAAGGTGCGCTTCGGACTTCGCGCCAAAATGATAGTTTTTACTATCATCCCGCTTATTATTGTTCTCTTTATCATTGGCGCAGTTCTTCTTTTGCGCGTTTCCGATGCGGTCGGCGCACTCAAGAGAAGTGAAATTGATTCGCAGACGCAGGCGGTTGCCAGCATTATTGATGACTACTTCCATCCGTTCCTCGTGAGTACCGAGCTTGCCGTAAATCTTGACTGCATTCAGGAGATGTTTGCGGAAATTACACAATCATCCAAGGACTTTGATATGCGTAATGCAGCTAACTACGATGAAGTTCTCGAGGAAATGAAAGAGATTGCCGACGCGCAGGCTGAGGGTATGATAACACTTTGGATAACTGCAGAGTCGAACAATCAGCTACTCCACTCCAATGGCAATACTACAGATGAATCTTTTGTTCTGGCTACCCGTCCTTGGTATCAGCAGCTTCTTGCCAACAACGGCAACATGATAGTCACAAGTGCATATGAAGACGTAGTATCCGGTGAAATGGTAATTTCTTGCGCTACCGGCGTTTTCAAACCCGGCACCGACAAAGTGATCGGCGCCGTAGGTATGGATATTTCCCTTGACTCGCTTATAAAGCAGATTGGCTCTATGGTTATAGGCGAAGCAGGTTACATAACCGCTTACGATTGTGATGATGTTGTTCTTTATCACCCTGACAGCAATCTTATTCTCAAAAACCGCACCGAAATAGGCTACAGCGAGAATATGCACAACATTCTCAGTCAGCACCAGACCACTACCACTACCCAGTTTACAAGAGATGGAAACGTTTATCACGGCAGTGTAGTTCATATCGAAGATATTGGCTGGAACATTATCGGCACCGTCACCATCGACGAGTTCAGAAGCGAGAACTCCGTTATTGCTCTTATAACTATCACAAGCTTTATCCTTTGCGCTATCGTACTCTCGGGCATCACGGTAGTTATGGCCA
>JAFXFT010000166.1 GCA_017513385.1 Oscillospiraceae bacterium
ACGCCGCAGCAATGAACATCATTTCCTAATATATTTAACATCAAAGCGACAGTACGGCAATTACGCCGTGCTGTCGCTTTTTATTATGCCGACTATATTTTTTCAACATTTCCCGCGTTCCTCGAC
Organism: Oscillospiraceae bacterium; assembly: GCA_017513385.1. Classification (GTDB taxonomy): domain Bacteria; phylum Bacillota; class Clostridia; order Oscillospirales; family Oscillospiraceae; genus RGIG6375. Next base: position 127 of record JAFXFT010000166.1, read on the forward strand.
AGGCTTCGCGGAATTTTTTGTCTGCTTCGGTGTACCATTCTGTTGAAAAGATAATTTTTATGAAAGGAATGAGCACACAATGGCAGCAGTAATCAAAAAGCGAGGTCTTTTCGACAATCAGAAGGTCGTGTCCATACCGGTAGGTGAAATTGTTCCCAATCCAGCTCAACCCCGCAAGCTTTTCGATAGTCAGGCGCTGTTCGAGCTTTCGGAGAGCATTGCCCGCTATGGAATAATACAGCCCCTTTCCGTTCGCAAAATCGGCAAGCAGTATGAGTTGGTAGCGGGAGAACGTCGGCTGCGGGCCGCCAAAATGGCAGGCTTGACGGAAGTGCCCTGCATAATTCTTGAGCTCAGCGGTGAGGACTCCTCTGTAATCGCCCTCATTGAGAACATACAGCGCCGCGACCTTGACTACATAGAAGAAGCCGAGGCACTGGCGAAGCTTATCAAGGATTTCGGCATGAGTCAGGAGGAGGCAGCCAAGCGCATCAGCCGTTCACAGTCCGCCGTTGCAAACAAGCTGCGCATACTCAAGCTTTCGCCGGAAATTCTCTACGTTCTCCGCGAATCGGGGCTCACCGAGCGCCACGCGCGAGCACTGCTGCGCCTCCCCACCGAGGAGCTGCGCCAGCAGGCACTGGAACACATGGTGGTGCGCCAGCTGACGGTAGCCAAGTCCGAGGAATACATTGAGGATCTTCTCGATGCAGCCAAAGAAGAAGAGGAATCCACACAAAAGAAAAAGCCCTCTTACATAATCAAGGACGTACGGCTTTTCCTCAACAGCATCAACCGCTCGCTGGGCATAATGCGTGATTCCGGCGTTGCTGCGGTCTACGACAAGAGTGAGACTGACGAGGATATTATTCTCATGATAACCATACCAAAGAAGAAAAACGTAAGCTGACAAAAAACACGCGATACCGGAATGTCGGTATCGCGTGTTGATTATCAATATCCGCTTTTGGCTTTCAGCTTTTCCAGCACTGCCGTGAAATATTCGGGCAGATCACTCTCCAACTCCACGTGCTCTTCAGTGCGGGGATGGATAAACTTTATCCGCCTTGCATGGAGGCACTGGCTGTCCAAGCCCAGCTCCGGTTTTTTCATACCGTAAACCATATCGCCCAGTACAGGGTGTCCGATATGGGCAAGGTGCACTCTTATCTGGTGAGTACGGCCTGTTTCAAGGCGGCATCGCAAATGAGTATATCCGTCATAGCGCGCAATAACTTCATAGTGGGTAACCGCATTTCGCGAATTGCGCTGAGTGACCGCCATGCGCTTGCGGTCGGTGGGATGGCGGCCTATAGGCGCGTCTATGGTGCCGCTCTCGTCCTTGATATTGCCGCGCACTATGGTTTCGTACACGCGGGACAGGCTTCTGTCCTTCAGCTGGTCGCTGAGGTGACGGTGTGCAAAATCGTTCTTGGCTGCAATAAGCAGACCCGAGGTCTCCATATCTATGCGATGGACAATGCCCGGGCGCAGCTCGCCGCCTACGCCGGATAGGCTGTCGCCGCAATGATACATAAGTGCGTTCACCAGCGTGCCGTTGGCATGACCGGGTGCAGGGTGAACCACAAGCCCCTTGGGCTTATTTACCACTATCAGGTCGCTGTCCTCATAAATAACGTCCAGCGGTATATCCTGCGCTTCAAGACCTGCGTCCTCAACCACTTCCGGAAGCTCCACGGAAAACTCATCGTCTTCCGCTACCTTATAGCTGCTCTTCACAGCCTTACCGCGAAGGGTAACACGTCCGTCGTCTATAAGCTGCTGCGCGGCGCTGCGGCTGGTATTTTCAATGCTTCTCGCAAGAAAGCTGTCCAGTCGCGCGCCCGCATCCTCAAGCGTCGCCTTTATCAGCAGGTTCATCTTCAGCCTCCATGGGGGCAAATTCCTTCAGTTTTTCATATATCTCATCGGACTCGCTTTGGCTAAAGGGTTCTACCTTCTTTTTCTTCTTTCCCGTATCCTCCGCAATAATGCAGATACAGAAAAGAATTCCGCCTACTACAATGGCGCAGTCCGCGATATTGAACACAGGGAATTTCACAAATAGGGTTTGGAACATGTCCACAACATAGCCCAGCGCAATGCGGTCTATAAGATTACCCACTGCACCGCCAAGCACCAGCATAAGCGCAAAGCGCTGCCATGCACTTCGGGGCTTATTTATAATGAGCGCTACAATAATCACAACGCAGACTATGCAGGTGACTATGATGATAGGTATTCTCATGCCGCCGAACATACTGAATGCCGCGGCGTAGTTATGAACATGGGTGAGCTGCAGCAGACCGGGAATAAGGGCCATTTCGCCGCCCAAAGCTATATTTGCTACTATCCAGCCTTTGAAAAGCTGGTCTGTCAGCACGATAAGGGCTGCGATAAAAACAAGCAGCATAACTTCACCTTCCTTTCGGACATCTTGCGAAAAAGGCGGGGGTATTCCCCCGCCTTTTCAGTTGGTGATGCGGTATTTCGATTACTTTACAACGCTTGCGCAGCGGGGGCA
>JAFXFT010000012.1 GCA_017513385.1 Oscillospiraceae bacterium
CAACTGATATAGCACAGGGTCGCTGCGGCGGCTCAGCTTTGCTGTCGGTTATGGTGATTACTGCCCGTATATTCTAATGGGAGAACTATATTCTCTCATAGTGTCAGTACCATTTTCCGACAGCGGAGAATGGTATTTTTCTTTTAAAAAGGAGTTATATATGTCACAGATAAGTGTAAACAATCTCACCTTTTGCTATGATGGCAGCTACGACAACATATTTGAGAATGTGTCTTTCAATATCGACACCGCGTGGAAGCTGGGATTTTGCGGACGCAACGGCCGCGGCAAGACCACCTTCATGAAGCTGCTGATGGGCGAGTATGAGTACAGCGGATCTATCAGCGCAAGCGTTGAATTCGAGTATTTTCCCACACCTGTAGACGATCCCTCCCGCCTCACCATTGAGGTTGTAGACGGCGACTATCCACAGTGGGAGCTATACCGTGAGCTTTCCCTGCTTGCCGTAGACGAGGACGTACTGTACCGCCCCTTTGAAACACTCTCCAATGGTGAGCAAACCAAGGTACTGCTTGCCTCCCTATTCCTCCGTGAAAACAGCTTTCTGCTCATCGACGAGCCCACCAACCACCTTGACATGGAAGCCCGCGCCATAGTGGCAAAGTATCTCAACGGTAAATCCGGCTTCATTCTCGTCTCCCATGACCGCGCATTTCTCGATGCCTGCACCGACCATACGCTATCCATCAACAAAACCAATATTGAAGTAGTCTCCGGCAGTTTTTCATCATGGTATTATAATAAGCAGCTGCAGGACAATTATGAGCTGGCGGAAAACGATCGCCTTAAGAAGGACATACGCCGACTTGGCGCCGCCGCCCGCGAAAAAGCAGGCTGGTCGGATAAGATAGAGAAAAGCAAGGTAGGTTCTTATGACAAAGGCTATGTGGGACACCAATCAGCCAAAATGATGAAGCGTGCCAAGAGCATCGAAAACCGCCAGCAGGCGGCTATTCAGGAAAAGGAAAAGCTTCTCAAGAACATAGAAGAAGCGGAAAATCTGAAGCTTCACCCACTGCAATTCCATTCCCGTCGCCTTGCCGAATTCAGCGGAGTTTCTCTGTCCTACGGTGACAAGCCCGTTTGCAGCGATTTATCATTTCTTGTTGAGCAGGGTGACCGCATCGCACTTCGCGGGCGCAACGGCTGCGGCAAATCAAGTGTGATAAAGCTTCTCTGCGGCGAGGATATAAGCTACAGTGGTGAGGTTTTTGTTGCGAAAGGCCTTACCATTTCCTACGTTCCGCAGGACGCATCAAAGCTCAGCGGTCCCCTTTCACGCTTCGAGGAAGAAAGCGGCATTGACGTTAGCCTGTTCCGCGCCATACTCCGCAAACTTGATTTCTCACGAGTTCAGTTTGAAAAGGACATTGGCAGCTTCAGCGCAGGACAGAAGAAAAAGCTGCTCATTGCCCGCTCCCTCTGTCAGCAGGCACATCTTTATGTATGGGACGAACCACTCAACTACATTGACATTCTCTCTCGAATGCAGATAGAGGAACTTATAAAAGAATACAGCCCCACCCTGCTCTTCGTAGAGCACGACAGAACTTTCTGCGATAATATTGCAACGAAGATAGTGGAGATGTAATTTACGTATCAAAAAGCCGACTTCTCATTTCTGTGAAGTCGGCTTTATCATTTACACTGTATGCCACAGCAGGCGATTATCCTCAAACAGAGCCTCTACCCTGCCATCATCGAGCAGCCACGCAAGGTAGGAGCGGACAGTGCTGCCCACAAGGGCGTGCTGCTGGAAATTCATATTGAGAGAATAAGTATCGAACACCTTTTTGAGTATGTCCTCAAAGCAGAGCTTTTCGGCGCAAATTTCAAGAAGCTTATCTGCTACCTCATGGACGCAGCGACGGTTTATCTCGGCAAGCTCAGCCATGCTTTCGCAGACATCTGCATGGGAGGGCACAAAGCGTTTTGCTTCGTAGCTCTCGATAAAGTCCAGCGTTTTAAGGTACTCCGCAACATCATAGATAAAGGAAACCTTATACTTATCCAGTGTTGCGGCGCTGCTTACGCAGTCCGCCACAAATGCAGTGCCGTCGGGCGTAAGTATGCCGATCATCTGCAGGAAATGCCCGGGCAGCGAGATAATTTGCAGCTCTGCGGGAAAATCCGGATCGCTTATATCGCTGCATTCGCTCTCTGCCGCCATCAGAAACTTATGGCACAGTGCCTTGGGCGGATGTCCGCCGTAAAGCAGCGAGGGCTCAAGCAGCGTGTAATTAATAAACGCAGCCTCCATGCCGGGAGCAAAAATCTTGCATCCGTACTGGCGCTGGAGATACTGATTGCCGCCGATATGATCAGCATTGGAATGGGTATTGATGATACCTTTCAGCTTCCACCCTTTTTCGTCCAATACCTTTTTTACTTTGCGACCCGCGTCCTTATCGCTGCCGCCGTCAATGAGGTAAACCTCAGTATCATTTTGCTGATAAATACCTATCTTCGCAGGGCAATCAATGTACCAGCTGCATTCACCGAGCTGATAAAGTTCGTACATGGTCAGCCGCCCTCCTTAAAAGAACTGAGCTGTCTGTTTATGCTTGCTGATAATAATTTCTATCTCAGGGAATTCCTCTTTCAGCCAGCGCTCCAGCACAGGAATTACCACGTTTTCGGTGCAGAAGTGATCTGCATCGATGATATTGATGCCCATGCGCTTTGCATCAAGGAAGGTATCATACTTCACGTCGGAGGTAACATAGGTATCGCAGCCCATCTGCGCTGCAAGCTCCAGATAGTTGCCGCCCGAACCGCCGCATACGGCAACGCGGCTTACGGGTCTGCCTGCATCGTGATAGCGCAGACCATTGCCGTCAAGGGCGCTCTTTACATGAGGCAGGAACCAATCCATAGTCAAGGGCTCATTGAGAGTGCCGATGCGGCCTATTCCGTAGAAATTGCCGTTTTCATCAGTGCCGCTCATTTCAAAGGCTTCGATATTGCCAAGCCCAAGATCGCGTGCCAGTGCATCGTTTACGCCCTCATGTACCGCATCAAGGTTTGTATGCATACAGATACCGGCAATCTTATTTTCAATCATACGCACTGCTCGTGCGCCGGTAGAGGTTTCGCTGTTCACGCTCTTGAGAGAGAAGAACAGGGGGTGATGAGAAACGATAAGTCCCGCGCCTGCCGCAATGGCCTCGCTTATAACCTCATCGGTAATATCCAGCGCAAGCACGATTTTCTCAACGGACCAATTTCCATCGCCCACAAGGAAGCCGGGGTTATCAAAGTCCATCTTATATGCCACAGGGGCTTTCTTATCCAGATAATCAAATATTTCCTTTACGGTTCTCATAATCCGAGCTCCTTTCCCAATTCCAGCGCCGCATTATGCAGACGGCGCGCTTCTTCAAGGGCTTCGCTGTCTGCCTTATCCGACGCAGCCATCCCCTTTTCCATGCGGCTGAATTTCTTTATTAGCCCGCTTACGTATTCCTTATACAGCGGGTCTTCCCTATCGGAATTGCCCGCGTAAAGCTCCATATCTCCCGGTATTTCCTGCTCACCGGGTTTTACCAGCAGGACGCGATAAATTTCGCTCGCGTCACGAACAAGGCGCTCCTTTTCGATATGGAGCCCGTTTTCGTAAAGCCCGCTACAGAGCTCATAAATCTTGCTCATAGGCTGAAGTATAAGGGTGTGACCCTCCCAGTTCCAACCGGAGGCATTTATTATATCCATGATGGTTTCGCCGCCCATACCGGCTATGACCACGGTTTCGGCAAGATCGTCCTTTGTGCCTGCAAGACCGTTATTGAGCATGAACACAACTTCGTTTTCAACGCCATATTCCGCTGCGGATTTGCGCGCACGTTCCAACGGTCCGCGATTTATATCGCCTGCGATCACGGGAGTTTTCACCCGACCGTTCTGTATAAGCCACACGGGCAGATATGCATGGTCGGTCCCCACGTCAACCAGGGTGGAGCCCTGGGGCACATACTCCGCGCAGGCAGTAAGTCTGGGCGAAAGCTTAATCTTCTTTGTTTCTTCCATTGGCACGATAACTCCTGTTATAAAAATAAAAGGGACGGTCAAACCGTCCCTTTTAAATTATCAGTCGATAGCAAAATCAGCGATAACGTCGTTGCACTTTACGAGGAACTCATCAACGTCAACACCGTGAGCCATGCAGGCCTGCTCTACATTCTCCTCGCTGGAGAGAGCGCAGCCGATGCAGTGCATACCGATCTCGCTGAACAGAGGAATTACTTCGGGAGCAAGCTCCAGAATATCGGCAATCTGAGTATCTCTTTTCATTACAAACATATTTATCTGCCTCCGTATATAAGTTCGCGCCGAAGCGCTTGGTTTACATTTTCAGCGCTGCGAAAAACATACCGCATTGCAGAGTTATTATAACTCAATCACAATGTAAATTCAATAGTATATTTGAGGTAAAAAACAAAAGACGCCGATGGCGTCTTTTGTCTTGTACTAATCTGTTGGCAGATTACTGCTCTCTCATGCGAGCGAAGCAGTCGCTGCAGTAAACAGGTCTGTCAGACTTGGGCTCAAAGGGAACCTTTGCCTCGCCACCGCAGTTAGCGCAGGTAGCGGTAAAGAACTCTCTGGGGCCTCTGGCAGCGTTCTTTCTTGCATCACGGCAGGGCTTGCAGCGCTGGGGCTCGTTCTGGAAGCCTCTCTCAGCGTAGAACTCCTGCTCGCCGGCAGTGAAAACAAACTCATTGCCGCATTCCTTACAAACCAGTGTCTTGTCTTCGTACATTAGAAAATCCTCACTTTTGACAAAATCTTGCCCCTTTGGGGCTATATTGCGTTCAGCTTTTGCTGATATCGCCAGAACTAATGAATTGCGTCAGCTTCTTTCTGACGCGCTGGACCGCGTTGTCAATGGACTTGGCGGGCCGATTGATTTCTGAAGCTATTTCCTGATATGACAGTCCCTTTAAGTAAAAACCTAATATTTCAGCTTCAAGTTTGGAGAGGCAGGAAAGGAAATTTTCCCAGAAATCGTTGGTGTTTTCCCTGTCGATTATCTCGTCCTCGGGTCCTCGCTGGAAAGCATGGTGCAAATCATTTAATGTATCTGCCTGATTTTCGTCAAAAAAGGGGGATTCAAGGGATAAGCAATCATCTATAGAGACGTTTTTCTTGCTGTATGAGGCTCTTATTGCTGAATAGAGCCTGCGCTTGATGCAAAGCTCGGCATAGGTTTTAAATGAAGCACCGCCATCGGGAGAATAATTGCGGATTGCGGAAACCAACCCGATCATGCCCTCCTGGATAAGATCCTCGCTCTCGCCTCCCACAAGGAAGCAGGCGCGGGCGCGCGCTTTAACAACTATGCTGTATCTCTTTATAAGTTCTTCTTCCGCATCCAGACTTCCGGACTTGGCTAAACTCTGCAGCTGCTCATCGCTAAGATCGTTTGAATGCTTCATAAACATAATATACCCACTTTGCGGCTCTTATTATATATGCGCCTCCCATGATTGTCAAGAGCGCCCAATGAAATTTTTAACAAACGCGCCGGGTGTGCAGTATTTTTCAAGGTTTCATGGGAGATTTTATATTAAGTTTCTGTTACATCGCATGCAAATCGGCGCGATCATATATCCATCTTCTGCTGACCTTCAATGACACCTTTTACCCGCTGAGGCTCGGCATCAAAAGGAATACCTAAATGCTCATATGCAAGTCGGGTTGCGCAGCGTCCGCGGGGGGTTCTTGTAAGGAAGCCCTGCTGCAGCA
>JAFXFT010000167.1 GCA_017513385.1 Oscillospiraceae bacterium
GGCTGAGGCACGCCTCAGCCCTACGTTCACGAACGCAGTACGATCAACAGTGTAGGACAGGGGCGCGCCCCTGCCGCAAGGCAGCAATAACCTCAACGTAGTAAAGGTATGTCATGCTAAGGTTTCGTTTAGAATGACATACCTTTAAATTACCGACAATTCCTCAGCCTACAGGAAGAATATCCACTGCGCCGAAGAAATTGGCGCCTTCTTTTATTTCAAATTCGCCCACAAGGCTCTCGGGTGAAACTTCACCGAAAAATCCGCCGGGGGGAGGCATTATGTCGTCCTCGTAGTATTCGGGAGGTTCTATGCCGCCGAAGCCGTCGCTGTGCTCGGGAGGCTCTATGCCGCCGAAGCCGTCGCCGTGCTCGGGAGGCTTGCGATTGAAACCGTCATCGGGAGGGGGATCACCGGCAACGCCGCCGGGAACGGGGTATACACGCTGCATGTCAAAATCCTCGGGGGGCTCAAATTCGCCCTCGAAATCCTCTCTGGGGACGGAGTCGAAGAAGCCGCCGCCGAAGCCGGGATGACCACCCATGCCGTTTTCCATGGCAATACCGCCAAGCTGAGAATCATCCAGCCAAAGGGTGTATGTACCGGGAACAAGCTCGGGGGAGGACATGACCATATTGGTGAATGCGTTGGCAGGTTCTGCTGCAAATATGATGTCGCCCTGCTCGTTTTTAAGTCGGTATAGCCCGGAAGAGGGGGGCTGGCGCTCGGCAAAGGAAAATACCGCGTAGGTCTGATTGCCCTCAATACGGTCGAGCATGTTGCCTGTAGCAACAACGCTGCCGCCGTTGATGTAAACGCCGTTGTCGGCATCAATGCCGGAGTCGCCGCTGGTGGCGCAGGCATAAGCCTTAACGCTGCCGCCGTTTATCACCAGCCAGCCGTTGGAGTCAATGCCGTCGCCCTCACCGGTGCCGCCCTGTACCCATATTTGGAGGTCGCCGCCGTTTATGGTGGTGACGGAAACTCCGTCCTCGTTGGTGTTGATGCCGTCGTTGCCGGAGGTTATCTGTATGCTACCGCTGTTTATAGTCAGGTGCATTTCGGTGTCGAGACCCTCGTTGTCACCATTTATATAAAGTATGCTTTTGCCCTTGCCCTCCTCGGCAGAAATGTTCATGCTCATTTTGGAGTAGAAAGCAGCATCATATTTGTGGAGCTTCTTGCTGTCAATTACCTCGCTGCCGTCCTCGCTGAGGGTGTAGCTTTTGTAAATGCGGGCAACATGGCTGCCGGATACCTCGTTGATCTTTGTGCCGTCTGCATTGGGATTGCCTGCGATAATGATGTTTGCGCCCGCTGCGGAGGTGTCCACATCCATAGTGGGGTTATCCGCGTCACCGCATTCGTAGACATTGTAGAAGATTATGGCGGGAGCAACGGTGCAGGTGATATCCAGAATGTCAAGGATAAGGGTAACCACAGCGTTGGGGTCACTCACGGCATCCTCGCCCAGGTCAACAGCCACCTGCGCCGCAGGGTGATATCCACTGAGCCGGTATGTTCCGGGCTGAGTGATATGTACTACGATGTGGGCAGCTGCCTCTTCGGCGCTGTGCTCGTCCTCGGCAGTACCCTCGCCGTAGGTGAAGTCGTGGCCTGCCTCGTAATAAATGATGTCATTGGCGATGTAAACAGCCTGCGTGCTGTCATTGACGGCATCCTTTCCGTCAACGGTGATGCCGTGCTTGGAAAGCAGAATATATGTTTCCTCAGCCTGCCCGGGGGTAGCTGCGGGAGCGGAAGTGGCGTTGGGGGCAGGGGTAGTCAGCCGCTCTTCGTCTAAGGGCTTTGTGGTGTGGCAGCCTGCGAAAAGCATTGAAAGAATGAGAATAAGTGGAATGACCCTTTTCATGGTATCGCCTCCTTTGATGAGAAGAGTATAACACAATCAACTGAAAAAAAGATGAATATTTTTTGAAATAAAGCTGAGAGTATGTAAATAAAGAGTAAATATGTGGAGAATATTTTGACAAAATCCGAGAAAAATATTATGATAGCATAGGAAAGGAGCTGAATCGATGAGCCGAGAACCCATGTCCCGAGTAAGAAAAATATACTTTGCCCGCCTCGTGGGTCGCTGCGTGGTTTTGCTCATTGCCGTGGCTCTGTGGCTTTTCCGCAGGGAAAGCTTCGATGTGCTTAACGGCATGAATTTCTTCCGCGGCTTCTCAGTTTTCCACCTGCTGTGGATACTGTGGCTTATCGATATGTTCTGCCAGCTTGTGCCTGTAAAGGGATATATTTCGCTGGGCTCCCATAAGCATTTTCTTGCACGCTTCAAACCTATTGCGGAGAAGATAAATAAGGAAACCATCAAGAAGCATGTTCGAGCTACTACCAAGGCTGCCTATAAGGTCATGGTTATCTGGGTGGCGTTCATCGCTGTGCTGGGTTTACTGTATTTTCTTGACGTGCTGGGCAAGCCCGAACTGCTGCTGGTATCCGTAGCCTTTTACGTCTGCGACCTTATCTGCGTGCTCATATGGTGCCCCTTCCGCCTTATCATGGGCAACCGCTGCTGCACCACCTGCCGCATTTTCAACTGGGATCATCTGATGATGTTCTCACCCATTATTTTTGTGGGCGGTTTCTACGCACTGAGCTTGTTTGCCCTGTCGGTGGTGGTTTTTGTTATCTGGGAACTGTGCGTTATTCTCTACCCCGAGCGTTTTTGGGAGCAGACCAACGAAGCACTGCGCTGCGCTAATTGTACGGACAAGCTCTGTACCCAGTATTGCCGCAAGCTGAAGAGAGCGGAAGAAAAGAAGAAATAAACGAAATCCCTGCACCTTTACGGCGCAGGGATTTTTTGCGTATCAGGGTTCCCATGTGTCGGGATGGGGATAAACGTGCTCGTAATGATTTTCGTCATCATCATGAGCATATATATCCTGTTCCCTGATTATGCGGTCGGATTCGGAGTCTTGTTTTTCCTGCCCACATTGCCCGCATATACAGCGCCTTTTTATCTGCTTGGCAGGAACTGTGATCCGTCTGCGATTCATGGCATTAGTCCTCGGTGTTGGAGCGGGTGCTGTTGGTATAGCTGTTGTTGGAGTTGTTGCTGTAGTTGTTATTGCTGCGATTTTCCGCACCCTGAATTTCGGGAACGATGTCGGACTTCTTGTGAGTCTTTTCTTCAGTGCGCTCGGGGCGCTTCATACCCTGTTTTGCCATTCTTATCACCTCGGGATTAGTGTGGCTTTGGATATTGCGAAAAATACAAGGAAAAATTTGATGAAAAAATATGAAACAGCAGTGTGTTATAAGATTAACCTTCCCCTTGAGGGGAAGGGGGACCGCGTTAGCGGTGGATGAGGTGTGTGGTATACCGAGAGCCTACCTGTTGCCCACCTCATCAGTCGCCTGCGGCGCCAGCTTCTCCTCATAGGAGAAGCTTAACCCCGCAATTCACGCTCCTGAAAATTTTTATTCTGCCGCAACGCCATGCAGACCGCGCAAAACCCTCCCAATTTCACGAAAATCGGGAGGGTTAAAATCATATTCAGCTCTTGCCTGCGTCGCGGTTGCGGATAGCCACGCGGCGAACCTTGCCGCTGATGGTCTTGGGCAGTTCGTCCACGAAGTCCACAACTCTGGGATACTTGTAGGGAGCGGTGTGGCTCTTGACGTATTCCTGAATTTCTTTCTTGCGGGCATCGCTCTTTTCCGCGTCCTTGACAAGGACGATGGTAGCCTTGACAACCTGGCCTCTGATGGGGTCGGGAACGCCGGTGATGGCGCATTCGAGAACGTAGGGGAGCTCCATGATGACGCTTTCGATCTCGAAGGGTCCGATGCGGTAGCCGGAGGACTTGATAACGTCGTCTATGCGGCCAACGTACCACAGGTAGCCGTCCTCGTCCATGGTGGCCTGATCGCCGGTGTGATAATAACCGTCATACCATGCATCGTCAGTGCGTCCGGGATCGTCGAAGTAGCCGAGGAAAAGACCGCAGGGAGCGCTGCCCCTGTCGGCACGGATGCAGATCTCGCCGGTTTCACCGGGCTTGCAGACGTTGCCCTCGGGATCGAGGATATAGATGTCGTAGAGGGGGCTGGGCTTACCCATGGAGCCGATCTTGGGAGTGGTTCCAACAAGGTTTGCGATGGAGAGGGTCGTTTCGGTCTGGCCGAAGCCTTCCATGATGCGCAGACCGGTAGCCTTATAGAACTGGTGATAGACCTCGGGGTTGAGGGCTTCGCCGGCGGTGGTTGCGTATTTGATGCTGCTCAGGTCGTACTTGCTCAGGTCCTCCTTGATGAAGAAGCGGTACATGGTGGGAGGAGCGCAGAATGTGGTGATATTGTACTTCTTGAACATGGGGAGAATGTCATCGGAATTGAAGCGGTCGAAGTCATATACGAAGGTAGCAGCCTCGCAGAGCCACTGACCGTAGAGCTTGCCCCAAAGTGCCTTACCCCAGCCGGTTTCGGAGATGGTGAAGTGCAGACCGTCGGGGTCAACATTATGCCAGTACTTGGCGGTGATGTAATGGCCGAGGGGGTACTTGTGGGAATGGGCTGCCAGATGGGGGTAGCCGGTGGTACCGGAGGTGAAGAGCATGAGCAGGGGATCATCACCGCAGGCGGTGTTGGAGGTGCGCTCGTATACGTCGCTGCAGAGAGCCATTTCACTGTTGAAGTCGAACCAGCCTTCCTTCTTTGCGCCAACAGCTATCTTGATGAGCCCGGGGAAGTTCTTGGCTGCGCGCTCGGCGTGGTCGGTAACGTCGCCGTCGGCGGTGCAGACGATTGCCTTGATCTCACCGGACTTGTAGCGATATTCGAAGTCGTGCTCAACCAGCTGGTTGGTAGCGGGGACCATAACTGCGCCCATCTTGTGCAGGGCAACGGCAGCGAACCAGAACTGATAGTGGCGCTTGAGCACCAGCATAACGCGGTCGCCTTTCTTGATGCCGAGGGACTCGAAATAGTTGGCGGTCATGTTGGAATACTTCTTGATGTCCGCGAAGGAGAAGCGATATTCCTTCTTGTCATTGCCAACCCAAATCATAGCGGTCTTCTGAGGGCTCTTCTGTGCCAGCTTGTCAACGCAGTCAAAGCCGAAATTGAAGCGGTCGGCGTTCTTGAAGCGGATATCCTGCAGTACGCCGCTTTCGTCCACGTCGCATTCGATGAAGTTGTCTGCAACGGTGGACTTGCGCAGCTGGGTCATGACCTCTTCGGTAGGCGCCTTTTCCATCTTGAACTTGAAGTCGGTGTCTCTGGGCTCAAGAACGATAGCGTAAAGCTCGCAGGGCTTGCCGTCCAGTGCCTTGAGAGCGTGGGGGGCGGAACTGTTGTAATAAATAGTGTCGCCCTCGGTGAGGATCTCCACGCGCTCGTTTATCTGGATCATCAGCTTGCCCTTGATAACGATGTCGATCTCCTGACCGGCGTGGGAGGAGAATACCATCTCGGCACCGTGAACATAGGGTACCTTTACCCAAAAGGGCTCGGCGGACTTGTTCTTGAAGGAGGGAGCCAGGTTGTGATAATCAAAACCGGTCTTTCTTGCGATGGGCAGACCCTCGCCCTTGCGGGTTACGGTGTAAAGAGAAAGGTTGGGGCTGCTGCCTTCCAAAAGGTCCTTAATTTCAACGCCGAAAGCTGCGGCGCACTTATATATGAAGGTAAAACCGAAGTCCTTGACGCCCTGCTCGAGGATTTGATATTCCTCAACGGAAACCTCGGTCTTTTCGGCCATCTGTTCAACGGTAAAGCCGGAAATCTCGCGCAGTTCCTTTATTCTGGCAGCTACTTCTCTAAGTTGATTTTCCATGTTGTTTACTCCCTTCGAAATATTTAAGCAAGCTATTGTTCGGGACAAAAACAAAAAACCGTCCCAAGTATTTCTACTTGAGACGGATCATAATCCGCGGTACCACTCAAATTGCGTCCAAAAGGACGCCACCTCATCAGGCTCTAACAAGCCCTTTGCCGTAACGCCGCAAACTCGCGGGGAACGCCTCAAAAAACTTCGGATTCCCGGCTCGGAAGTGATGTGCATTGGGAAGCTTCGTCATTGGCTCGCAGCACCCGCCAACTCTCTGTAGACTATTCGACCCTGCCGTCTTCGTCATTGCCTTTAAACAATATGCTTTTGATGTATTAGATTAAATCACAGAAGAAACGGTTTGTCAACAACTTTTTTTGAAATTTTTTCAAGCGGATAAAAGGGTACGGCAGCTGCCGTACCCTTTTACGTTATTTACCTACGCAGAAACGCTCGAAAATTCTTGCGGTGATGTCCTCGCGAATGGAACGTCCGGTTATTTCACCGATGGCGGTCATGGCTTCCTCAACGTCTGTGAGCACCGCATCGGGGGTCAAACCCCACGAAAGTGCCTCGGCGGCGCGGGTAACGCCATCAAGGGCGCGGCGGAGAGCCTGTGCCTGACGTTCGTTGGTGATCATTTCACCGGCGGGAACGGGAGCGTTGTCCTTGAATATTTCGGCTACCGCATTGCCAAGGGCATCAAGACCCTCGCCCAGCTTGGCACTTATGGTGCAGACGGTGCCGAATGCGGCAAGGCGGGCTTTGTCCTCGGAGGAGAGAGCGTGGCCAAGGTCGCTTTTGTTTACAACGGCGATTGCGTGTCTGGCGGTTTTGGCGCCCTCGATAACCGCCTCATCGTCGGACGAGAGGGGCATGGAGCCGTCAAAGAGGGCGAATACCAGCTCTGCATTCTCGGCGGCGGCGCGGGCACGCTCAACGCCCATCTGCTCAACTATGTCGGCAGTGTCGCGCAGACCTGCCGTGTCGGCAAGGCGCAGCATAACGCCGCCAAGCATGAGCTTTTCCTCGATGGTGTCGCGGGTGGTGCCGGGAATATCGGTAACAATGGCGCGGTCATAACCCAGCAGCGCATTGAGCAGGGAGGACTTACCCGCGTTGGGGCGTCCGATAATAGCGCAGCGCACACCCTCGCGGACAACGCGGCCGCGTTCAAAGGTTTTCAGTAGTCTGCTTATTTCTTCGGCTGTGCCATTAAGGGTGTTGATTACATTTTCCGCCTCAAAGGGGTCAATGTCCTCGTCGGGATA
>JAFXFT010000168.1 GCA_017513385.1 Oscillospiraceae bacterium
ATAAGCTCCATAACGATATACTCCGTATCGGAGGAACGGCTGACATCGTATACGGTTACTATATTGGGGTGAGAAAGCATTGCAACCGCCTGAGACTCGGTGTGGAAACGGCGAAGAAAATCTTCGTCCAGAGCCAGCTCGTCCTTGAGGACCTTAACTGCAACGTATCTGTTAAGGCGGTGACACAAAGCCTTATAGACGACGGACATTCCTCCCTCGCCTATTTTCTCAATTATCTCATATCGGTTATCCAGTAACTGCCCGATATATTTATCCTTGTAATCCATAAAATGTGTCCTTTCAAGCCTACTTGGACAGCAGAACAACCGTTACGTTGTCCGATGCGTTTCTGCCGAGAGCGATTTCCATCATTCTTTCGGCAGCTGTATCGCTGCTGTCACCGTAAAGCACCTCGAAGAGCATCTCCTGGGAGTTTACTATGTTGCTTAACCCATCGCTGCAAAGAAGCAGGTAATTGCCTTCGTCCAGTTCCACCTCAAAGGTATCGCACTGGACGTTGTGCTCGGTACCTACGGCGCGGGTTATAAGATTCTTGCGGGGATGGCGCCATGCCTCTTCCCTGCTCAGCTCACCCTTATCTACCATATCCTCAACGAGGGAATGATCCTTGGTGACCTGTTTGATCTCATTATCCTTGATTATGTAGCATCGGCTGTCACCGACATTGATTACCGTAGTTCTATCGCCGCAAAGCAGCGCTGCCACAAGGGTGGTACCCATACCCTGATAGTCGGGATTGCTTTCAGCAAGTTCCATTATGGTGCGGTTGGCTTTGGTAGCCGCATCTGCCATAATTACGCGGAAATTGCCATTACCTGCGGCAATATCTGCCTTTATTGCCTCCACGAACCGGTCTCTTGCCGTAGCGCTGGCAAGGTCGCCCGCTTTTGCGCCTCCCATGCCGTCACACACAAGGCAGAGGACAACATCCTTTCCATTCAGATCTCCCACAGAGCCTGCGAAAAATGAGTCCTGATTCATCGCCCTAACAGCGCCCTTGTCGGTCAGACCCCAATATTTCATTTTGATCCAACCTCCAATCCTTGTTCAGTTTCCGTTCTCCTTTGCGGTCTTTCTTCTCAGCTGACCGCAGGCGGCATCGATATCCGAGCCGAGTCTTCTTCGAACGGTAGCGTTCACGCCCATGTCACACAGGCGATTCATAAAGGCTTTAGCGTCGCCCGGCTTAAGCGGGCTGCCCTCTATATTGTTCAGCGGGATTATATTAACATGCCCGCCAATGGGCTTCATAAGCTTCGCAAGCAGCTTTGCCTGCTCCGGTGAATCATTCACTCCGTCAATAAGCGCATACTCGAAGGATATGCGTCTGCCGGTTTTCTCATAATAGGCACGGCAGGCCGACATAAGCTGGGCCACATTATGCTTTTTATTGATGGGCATCAGCTTGCTTCTTGTCTCATCATCGGGCGCATGGAGCGAAATCGATAATGTTAATTGTAAATCATATTCAGATAGTTTGTCAATTCTTTCTGTCAAGCCACAAGTAGAAAGAGAGATATGACGCATACCTATGTTCATGCCGTCCTTGTGGTTGACCAGCTGCAGGAAACGCATGACATTATCGAAGTTTTCCAAAGGCTCACCTATACCCATAAGTACAATATTGGAAATCTTCTCGCCGGAGTCCAGCTCAGTATAGCGCACCTGGTCAAGAATTTCGGAGGCGGTAAGATTGCGCACAAGACCGCTGCCGGTAGATGCGCAGAAAATACAGCCCTGTCGGCAGCCAACCTGCGAGGATACGCAGGCGGTATTGCCGTGTTCATATTTCATGAGAACGCTCTCCACGGCGTTTCCATCGCGCAGCTGCCAGAGATACTTGATAGTACCGTCTATAGCCGACTGCTGCTTGCGGATAACCTTGGGAGGCACAATGTAGAACTCACTGTCAAGACGTTCCCTGAGTGCCTTGGAGATATTGCTCATCTCGTCAAAGCTTCCCACGCCCATAGTAAGCCATTTGAATATCTGACCGGCGCGGAACTTCTTCTCACCGATGCTGACAAGGTATTCGCCTATCTCCTCGGGCAGCATGGATTTTATATCCCGCTTTATTTCTTTTTCCGCATTCTGCATATATAAAAACCGTCCGTTCCGTATTCAAAGGGCCAAAGGGTCTTTTCACCGTCGGGTACATCTCCGATAGGTGCGGGCAGGCTGAAGCCTTCCCGTGTAAAATCGCCGTTTTCGGAAAGGAATTTCTCTGTAACGGCCTCATTCTCCTCGCGGATAAGAGTGCAGGTAGAATATACCAGTCTGCCGCCCGGTTTTACATACTCCGCAAGGTTCATTAGGATATTATATTGTATTTCCGGCAATTGTGCAATATCTTCAAAGCTTTTATATCTGATTTCCGGTTTTTTTCGCACTACACCCATGCCCGAGCAGGGCACATCGGCTATAACGAGGTCAAAACGCTCCTTAAGAGCAGGATTGAACTTGGAGCCGTCGGCAGGTGCAGTGGAAATAATATCGATATGCAGGCGCTCTGCGCCCTCATCTATTCGCTTGAGCTTATTGGCGTGGAGGTCACAGGAAAGTATGCTGCCCTCGTTGCCCATGAGCATGGCTGTAAGAAAGCTCTTTCCGCCGGGAGCGGAACATGCGTCCAGCACTTCCTCGCCCTTTTGGGGCTCGGCTGCCAGCACAGCCATTGCTGCAGCAGCGTCCTGCACCATTGCAAGGCCTTCCTTGAAGGCGCTCAGCTCGCCGGGGCTTCCCGCTCCGCTAATGGTAACGCAGCCCTCAAGCCAGCTGTGTTCAGATGCGGTTACACCTTCGGCCTCAAGGCTCGCGATCAGCTCATCAACTGTGCAGCGCAGAGGATTTGCACGCAGGGTGATATCCGTTTCCGCATTATCCTCTATCATCAGCTTTTCGGCATTCTCCTCGCCCACAAGGGCGGAGAAATAGTTATACCACTGCTCCGTATGGCTGTATCTCACCCAGGGTTCTTTGGGTTCGGGATACTTGCCAACATTCTCGGATATACGGCGCAGAACTGCGTTCACAAGACCCGATGCAGCTTTATTTGCCAGTTTCTTCGCCAGCGCAACACCCTCGTTGACGGCGGCGCTGTGAGGTATTTTGTCCATGAACATTATCTGATATGCCGAAACGCGGAGAATATCCAGGACATTTGGCTGCAGCTTTCCTATGCCGCCCTTGACGTAAAGCCCGAGGCGGTAGTCTATAAGGCTCATATTCTGCAGCACGCCGCAGCTGAGTCGTGTGGCAAGAGCCTTATCTCGGCTGTCCATATTCTCTTTTTTGAAAACGCCGTTGAGATAAGCGTCCGACCATGCACCCGAGCGTCTGTATGCGCCCAGCGCGGTAACGGCGGCTTCTCTTGCACTTACGGGCATGATATGCACCTCTTAGTCGTTAATTTTGTGTCCTCTGAGATAATCGGCGGTCTTCATACGTTTGCCGCCGGGAGCCTGAAGCTCGGTGATAACAATAGTCTTTCCGTCACCACAGGCTACGATAAGCCCCTGCTTGGTCTGCCCAACGATTTTACCTGCGGGCAGCTCGGTGGTTTCCTCGCCCATCACAGCGGCATAAATCTTAAAGGTTTCACCGCCGAATTCAGCGGTTGCGGCGGGCTTGGGCGCAAGACCGCAGATGTGATTTATTACGCGGCGGGCTGGCTTTGTCCAATCAATGGGGCAATCCTCCCTGTGAAGAGGAGGCGCATAGCTTACCTGCGCAGGATCCTGAGGAGTGCGCTGCGCAGTGCCGTTTTCGATGTCATGCAGAGTCTTTACAAGAAGCTGCGCACCTATCACCTTGAGGCGGTCATACAGCTCGCCGTAGGTTTCGTATTCACCCACGGGAGTGGCTACCATGTCGATAATATCACCTGCATCCATTTCCGGTGCAAGGTACATGGAGGTAACGCCGCCCATTTCTTCGCCGTTGAGAACTGTCCACTGAATGGGAGCGGAGCCGCGGTACTTGGGCAGCAGAGAGCCGTGGATATTGATAAAGCCCATAGGTACGCTTGCCAGCATATCCTCAGGAATAAGCTTGCCGTAGGCAACGGCAACGGCAATATCTGCGCCCAGCGCCTTAAGTTCTTCCAGCACTTCGGGCTCGTTTCTCAGCTTTGCAGGCTGGAACACGGGCAGACCCTTTTCAATGGCGTAAAGCTTTACCGGGCTGGCGGTAAGCTTCATTCCTCGCTTGGCAGGCTTATCAGGCTGGGTATATACACCGCAGATGTCAAAGCCCGCTTCATATATGGCTTTCAGGGACTCCAACGCAAAGTCGGGAGTACCCATAAAAAGTACTTTCATCGGTTATTCTTCCTCTTCATAGTCTTCGTAATCTTCGTCTTCCGCTGCGGACATTGCCTGTATCTCCTCGGGAGTGAGCATGCGCTCGGCACGCATATCGAAGAGAACACCGGAAAGGTGGTCTATCTCATGGCAGAAGCAGCGGCCGGTAAGACCGTCGCCCTCTACCTCAAACCACTCGCCGTTTCTGTCCTGAGCCTTTACCTTTACCCAGTAGGGACGCTTTACGATGCCCCATACACCGGGAACGCTCAGGCAGCCCTCGGGGCCTTCCTGCTCGCCGTCAAACTCGATGATCTCGGGGTTGATAAGCTCGATGATCTCGTCATCGTTATTGGTGTCCATTACGAGGACAACTCTTCTGAGCACGCCTACCTGAGGAGCGGCAAGACCTACGCCGTTGGACTCGATAAGGGTATCGCGCATATCGTCCAGCAGCTTGTGGAGGCGGCCGTTGAAATCGGTAACCTCGCGGCATTTCTTATTCAGGCATTCGTCGCCCTTCTTTACGATATTTCTCAGTGCCATATCTTTCAGTTCCTTTCAGTCCATAGGGTCAATGTCGCCGAACACGGACACGCCCTTAAATCTTTTATCCGATGAATACCGCTTTATGGCAGCGGCCACCAGCGCCCGCGCCTCCTTGCTCGGCGGGCAGCGAAGATAAACTCTATAGCGGTATCTGTTGTTTACCTTTAAAATATGCGCGGAAGCAGGACCAAGTATCTGTACACCCTCGGTAGTCACCGACTTCGTCAGTGCCTCCTTAAGCTCGCTGCAGCATCGCAGCACCCGCGCTTCGTCCATGCCGCTTACCATTATAGAGTAAAGCTCTGCGAATGGCGGCAGGTTAAGTATTTTACGCAGTTCTATTTCACCGCGGTAGAAAGAATCGTAATCCTGCGCGGCGGCAAAACGTATTACCTCATTATCGGGGGTAAGGGTCTGTATGACCGCCCTGCCCGCCTTTTCTCCGCGTCCGGAACGACCTACCACCTGCGTGATAAGGTTAAATGTACGCTCCTGCGCCCTATAATCGCCGGAGTAGAGCATTTGGTCGGGGGATATTACACCCACAAGAGTTACGTTTTCAAGATTAAGTCCCTTGGCAACCATCTGAGTGCCGATAAGGACGGGTATTTTCTTTTTTACAAACTCCGCCAGCATGACCTCATGGGAACGTGAGGCGGTGACGGTATCGGTATCCATGCGCATTACCTCAAGACCCGGATAGAGAAGCTTCAGTTCCTCTTCTACCCTTTGAGTACCCGACCCGATAAACTGCAGTGGGCTGCCGCATTCGGGGCAATCCTTGTCCACCGTGCGGGAATAGCCGCAGTAATGGCACATTAGTCTGTTATTTGCCGAGTGGTAGGTGAGGTTTGCACTGCAGGAGGGGCATTGGAATGTATTGCCGCACTCGGTGCAGGTGACGGCGGCGCTGCTGCCGCGGCGGTTGATGAACAGTATTGACTGCTCCCCGCTTTGAAATTCTTCTCCAGCTCCGCGCAGAGCACTGAGCTGAGAGAGCCGCCGTTTCCGCTTCGCAGCTCCGACTTCATATCGGCAATTATTACACCGGGCAGCGCCTTTTGGTTATAGCGTTTATCCATGCGGAACAGCTTATATTTCCCGCTCACAGCGCCGTACATGCTCTCAACGGAAGGTGTTGCCGAGCCGAGAAGCAGCAGGGCATTTTCCTGCACGCAGATGTACTTTGCAACATCGCGGGCATGGTATCGCGGGTTATTTTCTGATTTATATGTGTATTCCTGCTCCTCGTCCATAATGAGCAGACCAAGCCGCTCAACGGGAGCAAAAACTGCCGAGCGGGTTCCCACAACAACGTCCACAAGACCGGACTTGATGCGTTTCCACTCGTCGTAGCGCTCGCCTATGGAAAGGGAGCTGTGGAGCACGGCAACGCGCTGCCCGAAATGGGCGCGGAAGGTCGCCATGAGCTGAGGTGTAAGTGCTATTTCGGGCACCATGACTATCGCCTGTCTGCCCAACTCAATGCAGCGGCTTATGAGCTTTATATATACAGCGGTTTTACCGCTGCCGGTAACGCCGTAAAGAAGTGCCGCAGCAGCTTCTTCCGCCTCCAGCATTTCGCGCAGTCCGTTATAGGCCTCCAGCTGCTGCTCATTGAGCTTGATTATAGGTGTTACCTCGGTTTCATCGTAGCTGGGAATACGGAAAACTTCCCGGCGCTCAAGCTCGATATATCCGCGCTTCTCAAGGGCACGTATTGACTGCATGGCAGCGCCGGTAAAGTAGCATATCTCCTTGGCATCTGCCTCGCCTATTTCGGCAAGCAGCTTAAGTATTGCCGACTGTTGCTGTGCAGATCGCTGTTTGACTTCCGCTATCTCCAATGCCTCCTCGGCAGAGATAGTCAGCCGCGCCACGCTTATGGTCTTGTCACTTGCCTTGCGTTTGCCCGAAAGACCGCTGCGGATAACGCCGGCAGCCTCCAGTGCTTTCAGTGCCTTGCTGCCCTTATCGCCGAAGGAAGCACGCAGTGCGTTAAGGTCGGCTGTGCCGCCGCCTGCGTAAATGCAATCCAGCAGGCTTTCCGCCATGGGGTCACTCTCTGCGGCTGCATAGGCTTTTTCCTTATCGATACCGTCCATTATGGAGCATATATGCTCCTCGCGGAACCACAGTCCTGCCGGCAGCATCGCCTTCACAGCATCGAAAACAGTGCAGAAAAAGCGTACCTTTATCCATTTGGCAAGCTTCAGCTGATTTTCAGTAAGCACCGGAGCCTCATCAAGCAGGGCATCAATAGGCTTCAGCTTAAGATAATCGCTGCTCTCGGTCATTTCCATGATAACGCCCTCGACGTGGCGATTTCCCTTGGAAAAGGGCACGGAAACGCGCATGCCCGGAGCTGCCGCATCGCGCATGGCCTGGGGTACGACATAGTCGTACAGCTTGTCTATCTGGAACGCGGCGGCCGATACGGCCACGCGAGCCACGCGATTTTCCACTGCGGCGCTCCTTTCATAAAATAGCAATGTTCCGCCGCGATTAACGGCGGAACTGCCTTAATTAGTATTCACCCTTGTGTTCTGCACTGTATTCGCCGTTAGCCAGCTGATTGATGGCAACGGAAACAGGCTTTGCGCCCAGAGATTCGCCTCTTTCAAATGCAGCTTCAGAAAGCTCACGGGAGCGCTTTGCTACAACGTTTACCAGCAGGTATCTGCTGTTGACTTTCTCAAGAAGATTGGACATAGGGGGGTAAAGCATATTGATCCTCCGTTCTGCCGCATATAGCGGCACAAATTGTTATTTATTCGCTGAGAAGATGGAGTCTTCCTGCCGTCTTGCACTTTTCTGCGGTTATGATGGAAGTTACCTCATCGCAGGCAGTTTCAAAACGGTCATTAATAATAATGTAATCGTACATTTCCGCCTTTTGGCACTCTATCTTTGCCTGGGCAAGGCGACCCAGTATCTTTTCCTCACTGTCAGTGCCGCGCAGGCGCAGACGCTGCTCCAGTATTTCAAAGCTGCCGGGGAAAATAAAGATGCTGATTGCGTCAGGACGCTTGCTCATTACCTGTTCTGCGCCCTTGGTCTCGATATCGAGGATAACATCATACCCCGCGTTGAGCTTTTCGTCAACGGGAATTGCGGGAGTTCCGTAATAATTTCCTACAAATTCGGCATATTCAAGGAGCTGATCGTCTTTGATAAGCTTCTCAAATTCCTCTTTCCCGATGAAATGGTAGTCAACACCGTCCCGTTCTCCTCTTCTCGGCTCTCTGGTAGTGGCCGAAATGGAGAAATATACGTTGCTCAGCTGCTTGAGCAGACGGGTAATAACGGTACTCTTACCGGCGCCGGAGGGGCCGGATATTACGAAAAGCTTTCCTTTATTCATTGTCTTCCTCCACATCAACAAATCTCTTGCCGCTCTCATCAACGAATCTGTCGGCAACTGTTTCCGGGTCAATGGCTGAAAGAATTATGTGGCCGCTGTCTGCAATGATTACCGACTGGGTACGGCGGCCGTAGGTGGCGTCAATAAGGCGACCGGTCTCCTTGCCCTCCTGAATGATACGCTTGATGGGGGCGGAATCCGGGCTGACTATAGCCACGATTCGCCCGGCGGAAACCATATTACCGAAACCTATATTGATAAGCTTCATTGCTAACCACACCTTACTCAATGTTCTGGATCTGTTCTCTGATCTTCTCTATCTCGGACTTGATGTCAACGACCATGCGGGTTATCTCAACATCGTTGCACTTGGAACCGGTGGTATTGGCCTCACGGTTGAGTTCCTGAGTGAGGAAATCCAGTTTTCTGCCGATAGCGCCGTCCTTATCCAGCATGTCACGCATCTGGGCAATATGGCTCTTGAGGCGGACAAGTTCCTCGTCCACAGCTACCTTATCGGCGAAGATGGCTGCCTCGGTTACGATGCGGGCCTTGTCGATGTCGGCAGTTGCCAGCACTTCGGTCATCTTCTGCTCCAGTCTTGTTCTGTATTCTTCTACGGTCTGTGGCGAGAGCTCCTCGACCTTTGCGGCAAGACTTTCGATATTTTCAAGCTTCGCAAGAATATCGCTGCGAAGCTTGCCGCCCTCTACCTCACGCATGGCATTGAAGTTTTCAAGGGCTGCTGCCGCCACCGCTTCAATATCGGCAGTGAATGCGTCAGCATCGATTTCCTTTTTCTCTACGGTAAAAATGTCCTGAATGCGCCCGAGAGAAACGGCGCTCAGGTCATTTTTAAGACCGTACTTATCGCTCATCTGCTTATATGCTGCGATGTACGCCTCAGCAAGTGGCTCATTAAGGCTTACAACCACATCGTCTGCCTTGGAACTGTCAACGGTGACGAATACGTCCACCTTGCCGCGTGAGATGTACTTCTGTACCACGGCCTTTATCTTGTCCTAGGCAAATATATACATTCTGGGCATACGCACGGAGCAGTCAAGGAAGCGGTTATTAACGCTTCTAAGCTCCACGGTAAGGCTGATGTCGCCGCTCATACCGGCGGCGCTGCCGTAGCCCGTCATACTTTTTATCATAGTCAAAATCCGTCCTGTTCAATCATTTCAATGTTTTATGGATACGCTGAATATAAAGGGCAATAAGTTTTGTAAGACCTATATCGTAAATTACAAACACCACATTCAGCCCCAGCCACAGTAGCGCAAGTGTCACATCGGGCAGGCTGATGTCGGTGATAAATCCAAATCGGAGTGCAGCCCAGCAAATTACGCAGGCAAGGTTGAATACCGCAAGCTTCGATACCCATTCGACAGCCCTGTTACGAATATGCTCCGCAGCGCTTTTCAGCAGCGGATAGTATCCGAAAAACGCAATATACAAAAGCGCAATTGATTTCTGTGGCAATATTACCGCGCCCAGCGCACCGACCGCTGCAAAGCAGAGCACGGAGCTGCCCACGCCGCACTCAATGAGCGCGGCTGCGTTGATAATGCCAGCCATAGCAGTAAGAGCCAATTTGCTGCTGGGCGCTGCGGTGCCGATATACAGGAGTACAAGCTGCAGGGCAGCCAGCATTGCCGCTATGGTGAGTTTCTTTGTTTTCGTTTTCATCTCAGCAGCAGGAAATCAGGTCGCCGCCAAGGCACTCGCAGCAGCAGTCGGCTGCGCAGAGAGTGGTACAGCAATCGCAGTTATCCATAGAGGATCGTGAATACGCTGCGGGTCTGTAGAATCCTCCGCCCATGGTCATCATGCGCAGAGCACTGGCATATTCGGGGTTATTGGGATCCATGCTTACGGCAGTCTGGTAATAGCGTCTTGCCTCATCCAGCCAGCCCTTGCACTGATATACACTGCCCATAAGGTAGTTCCATTCGGCATCGTGAGGTATGCCGGGCTGCTTGAGCAGCTGCTCGGCATAGCCGATATTCCCGCTTTTAATCTCGCTGCGAACTGCAGTGTTTCTGCCGCCGGCATTTCCGGAATAGGCGCGGTTATAGCTGCTGCCGGAAGAATAGCTGCCTCCGGTATAGCTGCCACCCTGTGCACGGGACTTGGTTATCTGGTCATAGGCCTCGTTGACCTCTTTCATCTTTTCCTGAGCAAGGTCAGCCAACGGGTTATCGTGATAGTTATCGGGATGGTACTTTCTTGCCAGATCGCGGTAGGCTTTTTTTACTTCTTCATCACTGGCACCGGGCGATACGCCAAGTACACTGTAAGGATCTTTCATCAGTTGTAATTAACTCCTTGATTTATGGATAGTATTCGTGTATTTGAGCTCCGATCCCCTGCCCTGAAATACCATCTGACTGATATTATCAAGACCAAGGTAGATGATATTGGACAGTATCGGGTCATACACGTTTTTGTTTTTAAGTTCATATGCGGAGGAAATAAGTCCTTCCGAGTGCCGGAGTGTAGTCTCCAGCATTTCTCGCTGCTCCTCCGTCAGCTTTTTGCCACCGGTCTCAAAGCGGTATATGAGCGGATTATAGCTGCCGCTTTTGCTGTCGTCATCGTAATCGTCAATGGCATCAATGATGTAGATATATCTGCCAAGGTGATAAAGCAGCTGGCTGAGTATGCGTCTGTCCGCTTCATTATCTGCACCTACCGCAGCAGCCTCCAGAATCTTCGCGAACTTGTCCGCGGCTGCGTCAAGAGAAGGGCTGTTCGCCTTCTCCAGCTCGGATAATTCTTCGAGCAGCCGCTTTGCAGCCGCTGCGAATTCCGGCTGAGCCTTTTCCGCCTTCCGGTACATCCCCTTCAGCGCCGCCGCTGTGGGAAGGCTTACAAGCTTCTCCTTGAAACCGCCGTCTCGAGCTGCGTCCATAAGCTTCCAGTATGTCAGGATAACGCTGCAATCCGCAGCAAATTCAAATGCATCACCGGACTTGAGATACTGCTTTTTCCTGCATGGTGAAGCGGGACAGCGTCCGCGGCAAATCTCCGGCTGACACTCGCTTTCCGTAAGCAGCATCGCAAGGAATGTCAGGTCGTAATTGATGATATAGCGTGCAATGCCGCCGTACTTTTCCTTAAGCGACCAGCAAAGACCGCAGTAGGCAGCGCGGAACATCTCATATTCCTTGACCTTAAGTTCCGGCTTATAGGGTCTTACATATCCAAACATATATCTTCCACAATGGAGACAATATTGAACTCCATGGACTTATCTCTGCGGACGTAGCGGTTTACCACATAGACGCAGGCTGCGCCAAGCATGAATGCCGCCACGCTTATCACTATGCTCGCCCACTCCGGCAGCTTCGCCAGAGACGTCAGCACATAGGCAAAGAAGAAGAACAGAATAGGCACAAAGTACACCAGCATGGCTGCGCCCAGTATACCTTTGGTAGCGCTTTCTATTACGACTCTGTCACCGGGCTTGGCTTTAGCGAGGTTCATGGCGTTTACTGCGATTATCCGCTTATCCGCGCAGCCGCTGCCGCAGGATGCGCAACTGTGTCCGCATGCAGAAATGCGCTCCACGTGAACCTCCGCGTAGCCGTTACCGAGTATTCTCTTTACAATGGCACTTTGTGTCACGGTCTGTACTCCTATTCTTCGTTAAGTTCTTCCGGCTCACCCTCCTCAAGGGAAACGACAACCGCGTAGTCACCTACGCCGC
>JAFXFT010000169.1 GCA_017513385.1 Oscillospiraceae bacterium
CAGATGCATTGACATGATAAAGTCCAAGTACCCTGATGTTCAGCTCATTGCCGGTAACGTTGCTACCGCAGAAGGCACCCGTGACCTCATCAAGGCCGGCGCAGACTGCGTCAAGGTCGGTATCGGCCCCGGCTCCATCTGCACCACTCGTGTTATCGCAGGTATCGGTGTTCCTCAGATCACCGCTGTTGCTGACGCTGCCGAGGCTGCTGCTGAGTTCGGTATTCCGATCATCGCAGACGGCGGTATCAAGTATTCCGGCGACATCGTAAAGGCTCTTGGCGCAGGTGCCAGCGTCGTTATGATGGGTTCTCTCTTCGCAGGCTGTGAAGAAAGCCCCGGAGAGACCGAAATCTATCAGGGTCGTCAGTTTAAGGTATATCGCGGCATGGGCTCTCTTGCTGCTATGGCAAACGGTAGCAAGGACCGCTACTTCCAGGAGAACGCCAAGAAGCTGGTTCCCGAAGGCGTTGAAGGTCGTGTACCTTATAAGGGAAGCGTTAGCGACACCATCTATCAGATGATCGGCGGTATTCGCTCCGGTATGGGCTATTGCGGAACTCCCACCATTGAGGATCTGCGTACCAAGTCCAAGTTCATCAAGATCACCGGCGCAGCTCTTAAGGAGAGCCATCCCCACGATATCTATATCACTAAGGAAGCTCCCAACTACAGCACCAACCAGTAATCAGCAAAGAGGTTTCTTATGACTGATAGCGTAAAAACGCTTAAGCAGTGGATAGAAAACTCGGATAATATTGTGTTTTTCGGGGGCGCCGGAGTCAGTACCGAGTCCGGCATCCCCGATTTCCGAAGTGTGGACGGATTGTATAATCTTAAATATGATTATCCCCCGGAAACGATAATCAGCCACACGTTCTTTATGCGTGATCCCGAGGAATTCTACCGCTTTTATAAGGACAAAATGATATATACCGATGCCAAGCCCAATGCATGCCATATTAAGCTGGCTCAGCTTGAAGCGGAAGGTAAGCTCAAGGCCGTTATTACTCAGAATATTGACGGTCTGCATCAGCTTGCCGGAAGCAGGGAAGTAATGGAGCTTCACGGTACTATCCATAAGAACAGATGTATGCATTGTGGAAAGAAATATGAGTTGGATTATATAGTCAACTCTGATGGTGTGCCTAAATGCAGCTGCAGTGGTACGGTAAAGCCCGAGGTAGTCCTCTATGAGGAGGGGCTTGATGATACAACTGTCCGCAAGTCTGTAGAGTATATAAGAAATGCAGATGTGCTTATAATAGGTGGTACCTCGCTTACAGTATATCCTGCAGCAGGATTGCTGGAGTATTATAGAGGTAATAAGCTTGTCCTTATAAACAAATCGCCCACGCCTTATGACAGTGATGCGGATTTACTCATCGCTGAAAAAATAGGCGAAGTATTTTCACAACTTTGAGGTAATTTATGCATACTGAAGTATTGGGCGTAAATTTCGACAATTTGAATATGGATGAAGCCGTGTCTAAAGCTTACGAGCTTATGGAGCAGCGGCGCAGCGCTTATGTAGTCACGCCAAATCCGGAGATAGTCTGGATGTGTCGTGACAATGCTGCGTTAAGGGAGTCTGTTGCATCAGCTGACCTTGTTGTGCCGGATGGCATAGGTGTAGTATATAGCGCAAAGATTTTAGGTACTCCTTTGAAGTCACGCGTACCCGGAATTGACCTTGGAACAGGGCTTTTCAAGCGAATTGCAGAAACAGATAAAACACTTTATCTGCTTGGAGCAAAACCAGGTATAGCAGAAAAGGCTGCCGAGAATATTACCGCTCAGTTTCCGGGGATAAAGATATGCGGAACTGCAGACGGATATTTCAAAGATGATGCTCCTGTTATTGAAAAAATTAATACGGTTGCTCCTGACCTGCTTTTGGTATGTCTTGGCGCACCTAAGCAGGAAATATGGATGCACAGCAATGCACACAAGCTCAATGTAGGTCTCATGATGGGGCTTGGAGGTGTACTTGATGTATTTGCCGGTACGGTGCAGCGCGCGCCGGAAAGCTGGCAGAAGCTCGGCCTCGAGTGGCTTTATCGCCTTATAAAGCAGCCGAGTCGAATTAAACGAATGATAAAACTGCCGTTGATTCTTTTTGCGGCCGTTGGCGTAAGAATAAGAGGAAAGAAAGCATGAGTAGAGGAAAGCTGATTGTATTTGAGGGCATTGACGGCTCTGGAAAGTCAACTCAATATAAGCTGCTGTGTGAAAAACTGAAGAGCGAAGGTGTTGAGTTCAGAAGCCTTGTATTTCCCCAGTATTCCGAGCCTTCTTCCGCACTGATAAGAATGTACCTCGGCGGCGAATTTGGCTCCCGTCCCGGAGATGTAAATGCCTACGCTGCGTCTACATTTTTCGCAGTTGACAGATTTGCCTCATATAAAAAAGAGTGGGGCGAGTATTATGAAAACGGCGGGCTTATAATAACAGATAGATATGCTACATCTAATGCTGTTCATCAGGCATCTAAGCTTGGTAGGGAGGAGCGCCGTCCGTTCTTTGATTGGCTGTATGATTTGGAATATACCAAAATGGGAATGCCCGCGCCGGATATGGTAGTATTTATGGATATAAGCGCCGAAGCTGCATCCGTTCAGATGCGCAGCCGCGAAAGCGCTACCGGCACATCTGCCGATATTCATGAAAAGGATATGGAATACCTTGCAAGCTGCTGTGAAGCAGCGAGAGATGCGGCGGAGTTCTATTCATGGAATCGCGTTGACTGTCTTGAGGACGGAAAAATGCGTACCATCGAGGATATTCACGCAGAGGTTGTCAGACTTGTTTCTGAGCAGCTTTAAGGACAATTAAACAGAAGGAAGTGAGCATATGGTATATATTCTTCTTGGTAAGGGCTTTGAAGAGATCGAAGCAGTAGCTCCCATTGATATACTTAGAAGAGGTGGAGTAGCGGCCGCATTTGCAGGAATTGACGGTACAACTATAGAAGGAGCTCATGGTATTGCAATCAAGTGCGATTTGACAGTAGAGGCAATTAAGCCTGAGAATATCGATATGCTTGTTGTTCCCGGCGGACTTGGCGGCGTTGAGAGTATTATGAGCAGTCAAACCGCTATGGAACTTATAAAAAATGCAGGTGAGAGCGGTATTGCACTTGCTGCAATATGCGCTGGTCCTACAGTTCTTCATAAACTGGGATTCCTCAAGGGAGTTAAAGCTGTATGCTACCCCGGAATGGAAGAAGAGATGCCCGGCGGTGAGTTTGGTGAAAGCCTTGCATGCGTAGACGGTAAGATTATTACCGGCAGAGGACCG
>JAFXFT010000170.1 GCA_017513385.1 Oscillospiraceae bacterium
AGAATGACCTTGCGGAAGGCCATGAACCATGTGCAGCCCAGATCCTGCGCCGCATCGACCAGGTTTTTGTCCATCTGACGCAGCTTGGGAGCCACGTTGAGGATAACGTAGGGAATGTTGAACGCGATGTGCGCAAGAAGCAGCGTTGTGAAGCCTAAATGCAGTCGTACAGGCAGCGTTACCACACTCTGGATACCGTTAAACCATTCTGCAAAGCTGCCCCAGAAGCGGAAAAACGCCGCGAAGAAGAGGCAGAGGCCTACACCGGTGACTATATCGGCATTCATCATGGGAATGTTGTTTACGGTGAGCAGGGGGTCACGCCAGCGGCGGGTAAGGCTGTAAAGACCGATGGCGGAAAATGTTCCGGCTACGGTGGAGATTATGGTAGCCAGAATGGAGATAAGCAGGGTGGTATAAACGCTCTCCATTATGATGCGGTTCTTGAAGAGAGAGCCGTACCAGCCGAGAGAGAAGCCCTTCCATACGGCGCTGCTGTCGCCTGCGTTGAAGGAGAAGATTATCAGCAGGAAGATGGGGGCGTAAAGGAAGAGGAATACCAATGCCATGAGCAGGCGGCTTCCGGTGCGACGTTGTTTCTTCACAGCATCACCGCCTGTTCTTCACCCTCGCCGAAGTGATTCATTACCGCCATGCAAACAACGACGATAACCATCATTACGAGGGAAATGGCTGCGCCCAGATAGGGATCGTAAGCGCCGCCCAGGAACTGCTGCTCGATGAGATCACCAAGCATCATCTGCGTGCCGCCGCCGAGAAGGCGGGAAATGGCGAAGGTGGAAACGGAAGGCACGAATACCATCGTTACGCCGGAGAGAACGCCGGGCAGGGAAAGGGGCAGAATGACCTTTCGGAAAACGCGGACATTGTTTGCTCCAAGGTCGCGGGCTGCCTCCAGCAGGGAGTTATCCAGCTTTACGATAACGGAATAGATGGGCAGAATCATGAAAGGCAGATAGTTATAAACCATGCCCAGCACAACAGCGCCCTGAGTGCCTATCATATCGAAGTGGTCAATGGGAACGTACAGCGCGGGATCTGCCGCAAAGCGCAGACCGATGCCGTTTATAAGGTCGAAAAGACCGATAGCGCCGAAGAACTGATTGAGAAGTCCGTTGTCCTCGAGAATGGACATCCAGGAATAGGTTCTCAGCAGGAAGTTCATCCACATGGGCAGCATGATTATGATCATGGCTACCTTCTGAAAACGGGGGCCCTCCTTGGCCATCATGTAGGAAACGGGATAGCCGATAAGCAGGCAGATAAGTGTTGCGATAATTGCCAGCTTGAAGGAACGTCCGAATACGGAGGCGTAAAGCCCCATATCGGCGAAGTTATTGAGAGTGAAGCCGCCGTCGGAGTTGGAGAATGCGTAGACGACCATCATGATAATGGGTGCGACTACGAAAATCGCCATCCATATAACATAGGGCACGGCGAACCCGGAGAGTTTAGTCTTCATCCTCGCTCTCCTCCTCGTCCAGCTCAACGCTGGCATCGCCGATCTCGTCGTATTCCTCGGAATAGGAGGAATAGTCGCCGAACATACCGGAATACTCACTCTTCTTCATGATGTGGATATCGTCGGGATTGAGGATAATGCCGATAACGGAACCCTCGGCATGGTAATCCGTGGTCTGAATGAGCCACTTATAGCCCTTGAAATCAACTATGGTGTCATAATGAACACCCTTGAAGGTGACGGAGGTAACAGTGCCGCGGAGCTGACCCTTTTCGGGCGCGACGATGTCGATGTCCTCGGGACGGATAACAACGTCGACGGGCTCCATGGGCGCAAAGCCCTTATCAAGACACTTGAATTTGCGGTTAAAGAACTCAACCACATAATCCTCGTGCATAATGCCGTCAAGAATGTTGGACTCGCCGATGAAGTCGGCGACAAAGGCATTTTTCGGCTCGTTATAGATGTCCTCGGGTGTGCCTATCTGCTGAATCTTGCCGCCGTCCATAACAACGACGGTGTCAGACATGGCAAGGGCCTCCTCCTGGTCATGGGTAACATAGATAAAGGTTATCTCCATGGCCTGCTGAATGCGCTTAAGCTCGTTCTGCATGTCCTTGCGAAGGCGCATGTCAAGAGCGCCCAGAGGTTCATCGAGAAGAAGAACCTTAGGACGGTTTACCAGTGCGCGGGCGATGGCAACACGCTGCTGCTGACCGCCGGACAGGGAAGTGATGGAGCGCTTTTCGAAGCCCTTCAGGTTAACTACCTCCAGCATTTCCATGACCCTTTCGGTGATCTCCTTTTCAGGGATCTTCACCTTCTTGCCCTTCTCGTCGGTCTTGGGAATACGCAGACCAAAGGCCACGTTCTCAAAGACGTTGAGATGGGGGAAAAGGGCATACTTCTGGAATACGGTGTTTACCAGACGCTTATGAGGGGGAACATCATTAATCCTCACACCGTCAAACAAAACATCGCCCGATGTGGGCGTCAAAAAACCGCCGATTATTCTCAGCGTAGTAGTCTTGCCGCAGCCGCTGGGGCCAAGCAGTGTGAGGAATTCCTTATCATTAAAATAAATATTCAGATTATCAAGAATGACTGCATCATCAAACGCCACTGACACGTTCTTGAGGCGTATGAGTTCCTTGGACATTTATCCTCCCCCGTTTCTATATAAGATAAGAAAGGCGGGAACAGCATTCCCGCCTTAAGGTAAATATAAAATGTTTTACGCTTAATGTCAATCATTTAAAGCGCAATATCAAAATATTTTTCGGCAAAATCCACTTTTTCCACCGAAAATTCTTTTCCGTTAAGATACTCCAGCGCACCTGCGGGAGTTTCAAAGGTGAATTTCAGTTTGTAGGAGTATAGTGCCTGATGCTTTTCTCCTCGGTTCTGGGGGTCATTGCCCTTGCCGTACTTGCCGTCACCCAGCAGGGGATGACCTGCTGCGGAGAACTGGGCGCGTATCTGATGGGTGCGTCCGGTGAGCAGGCGGCATTCAACGAGGGAGAGTCCGTTCTTCACGGCGAGGGTGCGGTATTCGGTGGCGGCGGACTTGGCGCCCTTTTCCATCTTGTCGCGCACGTAGACCTGATTTTTAACGGCGTCCTTGAAAATGTAGCCCTTGAGGGTGCCGGTGGGCGGGTTCATTTTCCCGTGGATAGCGGCAAGATAGAACTTGTCTATCTCGCGGTCGCGGATCTTATCGTTGAGAATGCGCAGCGCTTCTGCGGTCTTTGCGGCGATAACTATGCCGCCGGTGTTGCGGTCGATGCGGTTGCAGAGAGCGGGAGTGAAGGAGTTTTCCTCGCGGGGTCTCCATTCGCCCTTCTGGTAAAGATAGTTCTGAATGTGGGAAATGAGAGTGTTGTAATCGTATGCGCCGGCGCTGTGGCAGAGCATGCCGGGCTTTTTGTCTGCCAGCAGAATGTGCTCGTCCTCGTAGACTATGTCTATTTTGGGCGTGGAGATTTTGAGATATGCATTCTCCTCGCTGGGCTTTTCAAAAAACTCGTCATTTATATAAAGGTTGAGCACGTCGCCCTCGCAAAGACGGTACTCGCGCTTGGAGCCTTTTCCGTTGACTTTAACGCGCTTTATGCGTATATATTTCTGGCAGAGAGAGGCGGGGAGCAGGGGCACAGCCTTGTCCAAAAAGCGGTCAAGACGCTGGCCTGCATCGTTCTTGCCGATGATAAATTCCTTCAATTTTTTCACCCGAAAATAAAATTTAAAAAAAGGCTTGCTTTTTTCTGAAAACAATGGTATATTAAATACCGCTCTTTGTAAAGAGATTTTTTTGAAAATTACCGCAAAGCCGCAGGCGAGGAGGTGCGATGTATGGCTAAGTGCGAATTTTGCGAAAAAAGCGTTGCCTTCGGTATCCAGGTGAGCCACTCCCACAGACGTTCCAACAGAACTTGGAAGCCCAATGTAAAGAGAGTTAAGGCTGTCGTTGACGGTACTCCCCGTCATGTCTACGCCTGTACTAGATGCCTCCGCAGCGGTAAGGTCACTCGCGCAGTGTGATTGATTTTTTCGTAGCAGTATAATTTCCCGCCTGAGAATTCAGGCGGGAAATTTTTTTGTCTATGTAAAGAAAAACAGCCGCGGGTTTAACCGCGGCTGTTGTGTTATTCATCAGAAAACAGATTCAACGTCCTCGAAATCGTTGAATTCATCATATAAATCAAAATCGTCGAAGCCGTCATAGCAGCAATCATCATATTGGTCACCGCCGCGCAGGCGCTCAAGCTTGTTGATTATCTTCTTAATAAAATCGGCTATCTCTTCGTGGAAAAGGATTATTGCGGCCACGGCAGCACCGATTGCGGCGCAGACAGCGATGATGGTTACAATACTCTTCTTATTCATAAAAGCACCCCTTTCAAAAGTCTTCTTATATTAATATAGTACAACATGACCCGATAAAAAACAAGATAATTTTTCCACGGCTAATGCCCGCACTGCGGCTAAAAATAACTGTGAATTACATTGAAAGGAAGATCAGAATATGTGCGGAAAAAGCTTTATGGCGGGCCTTGGCATAGGTATGGCGGCAGGCGCGGTGCTGGAAGCGGTCATGATGCCCAAGAAAAAGGGCATGAAGTGCGGCTCCGGCAAGATGATGCGTAATATCGGCGATATTATCGACAGTATCGCCGGCATGATGGGCTGATAAAAACGGCGGCAGTCGCGTGACTGCCGCCGTAATATTTTACTCTTCTTCCTTCTTGGTGCAGGCGATGTTCAGTTCATCAAGCTGCTTCTGTTCTACGAAACTAGGGGCGTTCATCATAACGTCCTGGGCGTTCTTGTTCATGGGGAAGGGGATGATCTCGCGGATGGAGTCCTCGCCGGCAAGGAGCATTACCATGCGGTCTACGCCGGGGGCGATGCCTGCGTGGGGAGGTGCACCGTAAGTGAAAGCATTGTACATAGCGGGGAACTTGCTCTTAACGTCCTCTTCACCGAGGCGTACAAGCTGGAAGGCCTCCAGCATGATCTCGGGATCGTGGTTACGAACAGCGCCGGAGGAAAGCTCTACGCCGTTGCAGACCAGATCGTACTG
>JAFXFT010000171.1 GCA_017513385.1 Oscillospiraceae bacterium
GCTTTCTCCGCCGCTGGCGGCGCTCGCAGGCTTTGCCCCCTATGAAAAAAATCACGGCACACAAACCTTCGAAAAAGAAAAGTCGTATGCCGTGATTTTGGAATTTGTGAACACTTTAGATGCCGTAAACGTTGGACATACGGAAGGAAAAGATAGTGTGAAAGAGAAACCATCAGGGTTTCTCTTTCACGTCGAGCGAAGCGGATAACCCGCCCGCAGGCGGCGGTTGCCGCAGACAACCGGGCGGGTAACAGGGGTCGAATCTGCGCACCGAGGTATCAGATCCTAAAGGTGATGTCCCCTCAGT
This sequence comes from Oscillospiraceae bacterium, assembly GCA_017513385.1. Taxonomy (GTDB): domain Bacteria; phylum Bacillota; class Clostridia; order Oscillospirales; family Oscillospiraceae; genus RGIG6375. The sequence continues at coordinate 308 of JAFXFT010000171.1, forward strand.
GGAGGGCGAATTCTGCGCACTTAAGATGAAAATATTATAGTTTATTAGCTTTCGCTTTGCACAAGTTCATTGCACAGCTTATTAGAACTTTTTTCTTTCGCTGCCCCCATTTGCGGTCAAATCTTAATCGTATTCGAATTCTAAATCGATCAGACAAAGTCGTAGCGCTACTCATCTATTATATTTTGAGGACAGTGCTATTTATAGACATCGCCTGCTTGCCTACCGAAGACCCCAAATAATGGCAATTCTCAATGTTGGTCATAGCTAATCAATTCAGCTTGGATAAGCAGCATTCTTTCTGATATTTATTTCGTACGAAATAAAAAGGGTACACGCCCGTTAAGACGCATACCCTTTTTTGTCAGTAACTCTTGCACGGTAACTGCCATATTTTTTGTTTTGTAAAACCCGTTTTATAAACAGCTGCCCGATGGGGGATTTTTGTTTGGCTGAGTCGAATGATTTAGAAACTGCATTGCAGATGCATACATCAAAAGAGGTATGTTTCTTACGTTATCCTGCCGAACTTACTTTAAGGTTATTCTTTTTGGATACGATAAACTTCTGTATCGCAATGATGACCACCAATCCTGCAATTCCCATCAGGTCGGTAACAGTGCCGCTGTCAATAAGCAACAGTGCCGCGCCGAACGAAACAACTCGAAGAACGATATGTATCTTTCCGTAAAGATACCCCTCGACCGCAGCGGCAATAAGCGTAACACCGACGCAGGCAGTAACCACTACCTGAATGCCATCCAACAGTCCTACGTTTTCAAGCATAAGCTTTTGATTGTAGACGAACATATAAGGGATGATAAATCCGGCCAGTGCCAGCTTTACAGATGCAATACCGGTCTTCATGGGATTGCCGCCCGAAAGACCTGCGGCGGCAAAGGAAGCCAACGCAACGGGTGGGGTAAGATTGGCAAACATTGCAAAGTAGAAACAGAACATATGAGCTGCTATTGCAGGAACGCCAAGCTCAACGAGAGCCGGAGCAGCAATAGTCGCAGTGATTAGGTAGGATGGAATGGAGGGAAGTCCCATACCCAGTATCATACAGGTAACCATAGTGAACAGCAGCGTAAGGAAAATGCTCTCCTGTCCGATGCTGATAATAGTTGCAGCTACGTTGAGAGCAAAACCAGTCTGTCCGCAAACACCAACGATTATGCCGACGCAGGCACAGGCGATAGCAACCGACACGGTGGATTTGGCACCGGCAACAAAAGCATCACTAATGTCTTTAATACTCATTCGGCTGCTGCTGCGGAACTCGGCCACTATAATAGTTACCATAATAGTCCAAAAGGCGCCCATAATAACCGTTTTTCCGCTCCATATAAGCATATATAGCAGGAAAGCGATCGGTATAAGCAGGTGTCCTTGATCTTTCATTACCTGTCCCAAACGAGGTAACTGATCTTTGGGGATGCCGTGAAGATGGTCTTTGGTGGCACGCATCTGCACCTGGATGATTATTCCGAGATAGTAAATAAGTGCGGGAAGTATTGCCGCCTTAATTATTACCGGGTACTTTACGCCCAGAGTTTCCGCCATAACAAATGCTGCAGCGCCCATAATAGGAGGCAACAGCTGACCGCCAACCGAAGCTGTCGCTTCAACAGCTCCCGCAAATTCCTTGCTGTATCCCGTTTTTTTCATCAGCGGAATAGTAAAAGCGCCGGTGGTAACAACGTTTGCTACGGCCGAACCATTTATAGATCCAAGAAATCCGGAAGCAAGAACTGCAACCTTTGCAGGTCCTCCCTTTGTATGTCCGGCAAGTGCGTTGGCAGTATCATTAAAGAACTGTCCCATGCCGCACTTATTCATAACTTCGCCGAATATGATAAACAGTACTATAAAGGTAGCGGAAACCTTTACCGACGAACCGTATATACCCGAAATATCGGTGGTAAGATAAGGAACTATTCTGTCCCACGCATAACCGCGATGGCGGAATACGCCCGGAAAAGAGCGTCCGTAATGTCCGTAAATCAAGAATATGATAGAAAGAATTGAGAGCGCAGGCCCGCTAATTCGTCTGGAACATTCAAGTACCAGTAAAATAAGCGCAACGCCCATTATCATATCCATGGTAGTAGGTCTGAAACCGGTGGAGATCCAATCCATATAGCGATAGAATACATAAACCGGCATAACGGCGGAAACAGCAATACATATCCAGTCATACCAGGCTATGCTGTTTCTGCTGGATTTTTTAAAGGCGGGATAAATAGCAAAGCCAAGAACCAATACCATTCCTACGTGGATGGCATGGTGCTTGATGTTCACCATCTGTAAAAGACGTATTCCCGAGGCATAAGCCAAATGGTAAACAGTAAAAATCAAGCAAAGCACATATACTATGCTTGATAACGTCTTATTGGAAAAGTTTCGTGTACGGGATTCTTTTTCGTATTTCTCTAATATTTCGGCTCCGACAGTCGCGTCTATCACTTCCGGCTCAGCCGCAATGTTGTTGTTTTTAATATCAGTCATTAGGAGATATACCCCCTTTTCATAATTACAGATCCTCTCACACGGCTCTTATTCGGCAGCGTGCGAAAGTCAAATATCTCTTCTCCGTTGAGAGTAAGACCCTTCATATAGGTATCGGAGGTGATCCACTTGAACTCGGGGAATACGCTGTTTATCCCCTCCATCCAAACAAGACCGTCTTCAATTCTGTGGGAAACATCCATTTCCGCCGGTATCCCTGCACCGTATCCGGCAACCGCTATTGAATGCAGATTGAAACTGCCATCCGAAAGTACAGTATAATATTCAAACCAAGGGATAAATTCTGCGGAATGTTCTATCTCCAGACGAAGTTCGTCCCCCGCCTTTACAGGAGTTATGAGCAGCTGTTCTTTATGCTCTCTATCGTAAAGTTCAAAATAGGTTCCGGCAGGCGCCATATAGCCCCACCATAAAAAAGCAGCAATAACAACCGACAAAACCGCAACTGTAAGTAATCGACTTTGTTTGCTCATATAACCATGCTCCTAAAAAAGCGGTGCGGAAACGTTTGCACGGCCCGCACCGCTTCGGCCAAGAGTCAATATAAACTCTTATAAATTAAATTACTTGGTATACCCGTTGTCCTTCCAGAACTGCTCGGCACCGGGATGGAGCGGCAACTCGAGATCGCCGATACCAAAGGAGATATCGATGTTAGCGTCGGCGGTATTGTGAGAAGCTTTAACGGTAGAGATGTTTGCGAAAATGCCTTCGAGCATATCGTATACCAAAGCGTCATCAAGATCTTCATTGGTTACAAGAATATTGTAAACATATACGCCTTCAACGTCTTCGGTATTGTTATAGGTATTTGCCGGGATAACAGCCTTGGCGTAAATGGGATTCTCGGAAACAAGCTTATCTCTGCCGGCGCCATCAATCGGAACAACTACCATTTCATACTGAACGCCAAGCTCCATAACGGTTGCGTTGGGCAAACCAGAGGTTACAAATACAGCGTCACACTGGCCGTTCTTCATATTATCGATAGCTTCGCCGTAAGCAAGATAATCGGGGGTAATATCGTCATAGGTGATACCGTAAGCTGCGAGAATGGTACGTGCGTTAACCTCAACGCCGGAGTTGGGAGCACCAACGCCTACGCGCTTGCCCTTAAGGTCCTCAACGCTCTTGATGCCGGTGTCAGCGGTGGTTACCAGCTGAACATAGTTGGGCCATAGACGCATCATGGAACGAAGCTTGGTAGCGGGTTCCTTATCTGCGTAAGCATCGGTAGCATTGTAAGCCTGCATGATAACATCCTGCATTGCGATAGCGATTTCAGCATCACCATCAAGGATTATCTGGATGTTTGCGCCGGAAGCGTTGGTAGCCTCGGCAGAAGTATCATAACCGTAATCCTTCAAAGCGGTTGCGATAGCGCCGCCGATAGGATAGTAGATTCCGGAAGTGGGACCGGTAGCAACGGTAACGAAAGTATCGGCGCGCTCTTTTTCGGTGAGACCCTTGGTTTCAGCAGGAGCCGCAGGTGCTGCGGGAGCTGCAGGTGCAGCTGGTGCTGCAGGAGCACTGGAACCACA
>JAFXFT010000172.1 GCA_017513385.1 Oscillospiraceae bacterium
AGCCTTTAACTTCTCCAATGCCCGCTTCTCAATGCGGGATACATAGCTGCGGCTTATGCCGAAAAGCTTTGCTACCTCCCGCTGGGGCTGGGGCGGCTTGCCGGACAGACCGTAGCGCAGGGTAATGATTTCCGCCTCACGGGGAGTGAGGGCGGTCTCAACGCAGCTGCGAAGCTGCGTATAACTTTCTTTGGCGCTGATTGCGTCCAGCATGTCGTCCTCTGTGCAGAGGATGTCCATAAGAGAAAGGCTGTTGCCGTCGCCGTCGGTTTCGATAGTGTCGGAAAGGGAAACATCTCCCGCGGACTTGCGGGAAGAACGGAAAAACATCAGTATCTCGTTCTCTATGCACCTGCTTGCGTAGGTTGCCAAACGCACCCCCTTGTCGGGCCGGTAGGTGGAAACACCCTTTATCAACCCGATCGTGCCGATAGATATAAGATCGTCCTGATCGGCATTCTGCGTGTAATATTTCTTCATAATGTGCGCCACAAGGCGGAGGTTGTGCTCGATGAGCTTGTTGCGGGCTTCGATGTCGCTGCTGTCTATCCAGCGCTGTAGGTATTCCTGCTCCTCAGCGGCTTTCAGCGGGCGGGGGAAACTGCCTGCGCTGCCAAGGCGCAGCATCCACAGCACGCTGTTTATCAGTACGAGAAAGGCGGAAAGCATAATAACAACTCCTTATTTCAGCATTGCTATATCATATTGATAAACGGCAAGTCCAAATTACCAAAACTGCGCATAGCATTCTTCTTGACACCACGTTATTTAAATGATAAAATCATAAACAACAAAATACAACTCATGTATCCGTCCTGCGTATGGCAGGCGGATAGAAGGAAGCAGGTGCAAAACCTGCGCGGTACCGCCGCCGTAAGCGTTCTGACGCAGCTCGTCGATGAAAGTCGGTCACTGGGTAACTCCGGGAAGGCAGAGCTGGGTCGCGTACATGGAACGTGAGCCGGAATACTTGCATGAGTGTGAATACGTTTTGGATAGGCAGCGGAGTTCTGTTTTGTCCTCAGGCAAGCGCATTTTCTGTGCTTGCCGACTTAGGCGTATACGGCTGTGCGTAAATACGGACGCGGCGGAGTTCTTCCGCCGCGTTTTTTGCTTTCTTTAACTTGTAAAGCATGACGCTATGTTATAAAATAGCCGTATAAAACCTATTACTTGAAGGAGGATATAAACATGAAAGTTCTCGCTCTCAACGGAAGTGCCCGCAAGGATTGGAACACCGCAAAAATGCTGGAGGCCGCACTGGACGGCGCAAAGGCTGCCGGTGCCGAGGTTAAGATGGTAAACCTCTTCGACCTTAACTACAAGGGCTGCCACGGCTGCTCCGCATGTAAGCTGCTGGGCGGCAAGTTCTACGGTGCCTGCGCTCAGCAGGACGATCTGACCGAGATACTTGAGGAGGCAAAGAACGCAGATGTTCTTCTGCTTGGTTCTCCCATGTACTTCGGCGACGTTACCGGCATGATGAGAAACTTCATCGAGCGTTTCCTGTTCCCCACCCTTACATACTCCAAGGACATGCACCGCCTGTACACCAAGAAGGTAAAGGTCGGGCTGGTCTACACCTACAATGCTCCTGCCGAAACCTATACCCAGTACATGCAGGGCCAGTGCGCCATCTTCAACGGAATGATCGGTCCCAGCGAATATGTATTCGCCAGCGAGACCCTGCAGTTTACCGATTATTCCAAGTATGACGCTGATATGTTCGATCCCAAGCAGCGTTGGGATCGTCATGAAAACGTATTCCCCGAGGACTGCAAGAAGGCCTATGAGATGGGCAAGCGCCTTGCAGAGCTGGAAGTATAATTGCCATGTCAGCGGAAAACAGAACTCTTGTTATAAAGATAGGTACAAGCTCCCTTACGGAACATGACGGCTCGCTGTCCCACACTAAGGTAGCCCAGATAGTGCAGCAGGTGTGTATGCTCAAGGACAGAGGAGACAGCGTTGTCATCGTCACTTCGGGCTCCATTGCGGCGGGTTTTCGCCGACTTGGTCACACCCAGCGCCCCAAGGCAATTGCCGCCAAGCAGGCGGCTGCAGCGGTAGGTCAGGGGCTACTTATGGAAGAATACACCCGCGGCCTGCTTGAGGGTGGCTACGTTGGCGCACAGATACTGCTTACCCGCGGCGATTTCACCGATAAGCGGCGTTATGACAATGTTTTCAACGCCCTCATGGAGCTGCTCAAATGCGGCGCTGTACCTATAATAAATGAAAACGATACCACCTCTATAGAGGAACTGCGTTTCGGTGATAACGATACCCTTTCCGCACAGGTGGCGGCGATGATCCATGCGGATATGCTGCTGCTCCTTACAGATATTGAGGGGCTTTATACCGCTGACCCCCGCAAAAATCCCGCGGCGGAGCATATTCCCTATGTGGAGGCCGTTACGCCCCGCATAGAGGCGCTGGGCGGCGATGCTGCATCGTCCCTTTCCAGTGGTGGCATGCGCTCCAAGATAACAGCTGCCGCGTTGGCTACAGCATCGGGTGTGCCTGTGTTCATCTGCTCCAGTGCGGGCGAGAATGCCGTTATCAACGGTGTCGACCGCGTATCGAAAGGAACCTACTTTGCCGCAGGCAAAAATCACCTCAAGACCCGCCAGCAGTGGATGGCATTCTATACACAGGGCAAAGGTAGGCTCTATATCGACTCCGGTGCGGCGAAAGCTCTCACCGAGGGCGGAAAGAGCCTGCTTCCCTCGGGCATAGTTGCCATAGAGGGTGAGTTTGCCAAGGGTGAAGTTGTGGACGTATATTCCTCCGAGAACGTGTTCCTCGGCAGAGGCATTTCCGGCTACGATAAGGCAGCTCTTGCTGCCGTCAAGGGAAGACATACCGGTACCCGTCAGACCGTTGCCGTTCATCGCAACGATTGGGTGGGGGCAGAGAAGATAAGACTTATCAAGGACGATGAGGAGGTGGGCGAATGAGCGAAGTAAGAGAAAAGGGCGCGATACTGAAAAAGGCTGCCCGCCTTACCGCTTTGGCAAGCACCGAGGAGAAAAACGCTGCGCTTGCTAAAATCGCAGATGCGCTTGAAGCGAGTTGCGAGGAAATAATAGCCGCTAACGCTGTCGATATGGAAAACGGCAGGAAAAACGGCATTTCACAGTCCATTGCAGACCGCCTGCTGCTCACCGAGAGCCGCATTAAAGATATTGCCGCCGCCGTGCGCGAGCTCATTGATCTGCCCGACCCTATCGGTGAGGTAATGGAAGAATGGACCCGCCCCAACGGCATGAAGATAACTAAGATCCGTGTGCCGATGGGTGTTATAGGCATGATATACGAAGCCCGCCCCAACGTAACCGTGGATGCGGCGACCATTGCCCTCAAGACAGGCAGCGCAATAATGCTGCGCGGCAGCTCCAGCGCCCTCAATTCCAATAAGGCGCTGACCGTCGTAATGCAGAGGGCTTTGGCGGATACCGCGCTGCCTCCGGAAGCTGTGCAGCTTATTGAAAGCGGAGGCCATGAGTGCGTAAAGGAAATGCAGAGGCTCAATGAATATCTCGACCTGCTCATTCCCCGCGGTGGAGCGGGACTTATCCGCGAGATAGTCGATAATTCCAGCGTGCCCGTTATTGAGACAGGTACAGGCAACTGCCATATCTACATCGACGAAACCGCCGATGTGCAGATGGCGATAGATATAGCCCTCAACGCAAAAACCCAGCGTCCCTCCGTTTGCAATGCTGCGGAGACTGTGCTGATAAACGAAAACTGGGCAAAGGAAAATCTTGCTGCCCTTGTAAAGGCACTGGAGGGAGCGGGAGTCCGCTTCCACGGCTGCGAAAAGATGCTCTCCATCTATCCCGAGATGGCCGCGGCAGGGGAGAAGGATTGGGCGGAGGAATATCTCGACCTTGAGATAGCCGCCAAAATCGTTTCCGGTCTTGAAGAAGCGGTGGAGCACATCGACCACTACGGCACCAAGCACACCGAAACCATCATTACCGAGAACGCGGAAAACGCGGCGCTGTTCCAGCGCTCCGTGGACGCTGCGGTGGTCAACCATAACGTCACCGGCAGAATGACCGATGGCGGCATGTTCGGCTTCGGCGCTGAGATAGGCATCAGTACCCAGAAACTCCACGCAAGAGGCCCCATGGGTCTGCGTGAAATTTGTTCCTATAAATACCTTGTTTCCGGAAACGGACAGATACGGAGGTAACTATGGCAGAGAAGATCGCCCTGCTGGGCTGCGGATTTATGGCCGGAGCGATAGCCAAGGGGCTTGTTGAAAAAAACGTAATACCGGCGGAGAATATTATCGCCATCAACGACCATAATCCCACGTCGGCAGAGAATTTTGCCGCCAAGTACGGTACTTCCTGCGGCGCGGCGGAGACTGTGGCGGAGGCAGACGCGGTCATTACCTGCTTCAAACCTCAGAACTACAAAACAGCAATGCCCGCGTATGCGCGGCATATGCATTCCGGCCAGCTTCTTATCTCCATTATGGCCGGTCTTACCACCCGGGATATAAAGAGTCTGCTCCCCGAGGGAGTGGACGTTATCCGCACCATGCCGAATATGGCGCTGGCAGTTGGACTTAGTGCCACAGGCTATTCGCCCAAGGGAGCCACAGCCGAGCATAAGGCTCTCTGCGAGAAGATATTCGGTTCGCTGGGCGTTATCAGCGAGGTGCCGGAGGAGGATCTTACCGGCGTTACCGCCATTGCAGGCAGCAGCCCCGCCTATTTCTATTATCTTGCCGAGAGCATGATAAAGGCGGCGGTTGAAGCAGGCATGGACGAGGATGCCGCGAGAATGCTCTGCAAGCAGGCCTTTATAGGCACTGCCGAGCTTTGGAAGAACGACGATGCGCCGCCGGAGGAAATGCGGCGCAGGATCACCTCTGCCAAGGGAACCACGGACGCAGCCATACGCACCATGGAAGCGGGCGGCATGGCAAATATCGTGGCGGAGGGCATGAAAGCCTGCCGTGAGCGCTTTGTGGAAATGGGCATAGAGATGATGAAGTAAGACCTCCGCATTGCGGTGGAAATATAGTAAAAAATGGAGGAACAAACATGAAAAAGATTTTGGCCATTATTCTTGCTGTGGCTATGTGCCTCAGCCTTGGTACAGCGGCTTTTGCTGCTGAGGACATTCTGCTTATCGCCCCCGCCCCCGCAAGAGGTGTGAACGTAAACGTCACCATTTCCGACGCGGGCAATCTGG
>JAFXFT010000173.1 GCA_017513385.1 Oscillospiraceae bacterium
CTGGCAGCCCAGTGCACCGACGAGCGGGTAAATAAGGTAACACCTACCCTCTATTCCCGCTATCCAAGCCTTGAAGCGCTGGCGGAGGCAAGGGTCGAGGACGTGGAAGATATAATCCGCTCCTGCGGCTTTTTCCACACCAAGGCGCGGGACATCATCGCCGCATCACAGATGCTTCTGGTGGATTTCGGCGGTGTTGTGCCGGACAATATGGATGATCTTCTGAAGCTGCCGGGCGTAGGTCGCAAGACGGCAAACATAATCCTCGGTGACATTTACCACAAGCCCGCCGTAGTCACCGACACCCACTGCATTCGCCTTGCCAACCGCATGGGTCTTGCCGTGGGCAAGGAGCCCTACAAGGTGGAAATGCAGCTGGCGGAGCTTATCCCGCCGGAAAAGCAGTCCGATTTCTGCCACAGGCTGGTGCTTCACGGACGCGCCGTCTGCTCCGCACGCAAGCCCACCTGCGATATCTGCGTGCTCCACGATGTCTGCGCGAAAAAGCTTTGATATGCACAAATGGAACGACAAAGTCGTTCCCTTTTCTTTATTTATCATGGTGGCCGCTGTATACCGCGTTAAGTTCCATTTTTGTTATGTTCTCATACGGTCCGGCTGCACCAAACTGGGTTTGGCAGGCAACAATATCCCGCTCGCCTGCGCCGTGTTCCACCACAAGGACTATGCTTTGGTGTTCGGGGTAAGCATCTCTGAGGGGCGCAATATTCCAGCAAATCATCTTGCGTCCGTCGCGCTCGTCCGGTTCTCCACCCAGAAATACCGGCATATCCATCGTCCATATTCCGCTGCCTGTGTATTTGATTGCCATTCAGCCTCGCCCCTTTCGGCTTTCTTATAAAGATTGTATTAAATTCGGCTTATCCTGTCAACACAAAAGCGTGCACCATATCGGTGCACGCTTTCTTTTACAGTTCGGTATATTTATCGCTTCTGCCCTTTGCCTTTTCAACGGGATATTTTTCCTCGTTGCGGGCGATTTTTGCGTTGAGTATCTCGTCGGGGTCAAGGCCGCAGACATCCGCCATAAGCAGGCAGTAGCTGAGCACATCGGCCAGCTCTTCCTTTATCTTATCCAGCTTCTCCGCACGCTCCATATCCGCTCCGCTCCACTGGAAAACCTCCAGCAGCTCGGCAGCCTCAAGGCTAAGTGAGATTGCCAGATCCTTTGGCGTATGGAACTGCCGCCAGTCGCGGTCATCGCGGAATTTTATGAGCTTTTTTACTGTTTCTTCTCGTATCATCGGCTTTTCTCCTATGCCATTATCGCCCAGCGCAGCTTGGTGGAACGGGCGCGGGGATTGCGGAAGCATTCCTCCGCCGAAGGGCGGATAACGTCGCGGGCTATCTCGCTGAACACGCCATCGTTATAATACTGCTTGAAAGCCTTCTTCACCAGTCTGTCCTCACCTGAATGGAAGGTCAGGATAGCGATGCGTCCGCCGCTTTTCATTACCGTGGGCAGCTTTTCGAGGAACTGGTGAGCACCTCAAACTCGCTGTTTACGTCTATGCGAAGCGCCTGAAATGTGCGCTGGCAGGCCTTTTTCACTTCTTCCTTGCGTTTGGCGGCAGGCAGGAAGCTAAGGGCTTCGGCAACGGTATCCGCCAGCTGCTTTGTTGTGGCTATCTCGCCCTCACGGCGCAGGCGGCGGGAGATAGCGCGGGCAATTTCATTTGCGTAGGGCTCGTCGGAATTTTCCACAAGCATACCCTCAAGCTCGCTCATGCTCAGCTCAAACAGGCGCTGCGAAGCGGGTGTGCCGCTGCTTGGGTCAAGGCGCAGGTCAAGCGGTCCGTCATTTTTGAAGGAAAAGCCGCGCTCGGGATTATCTATCTGCATAGAGGACACGCCAAGGTCGGCCAAAGCAAAATCGAACTTCACCCCGGGCGCGACCTCGTCAAGGCGTGCAAAATTTATATTTCGAATAGTAATGCGCTCCGCTCCGTAACCGGCATCCTCAAGGCGCTTGCGTGTCTTTGCCGATTCGATGGGGTCAACATCCGTGGCATAAAGATGACCACTGCCCTCCAGCTTTTCCAGCATTTTGCGGCTGTGTCCGCCGTAACCAAGTGTGGCATCATAGCCGGTCTGACCGGGCTGTATCTGCAAAAACTCCAGTATTTCATCAACCATTATGGGGATATGCATTCCCGCAGGGGTCTTGCCGGAGCTTACGATATGCTCTATCTCGCCTGCATACTTTTCCGGTTGGAGTTCCTTATATTTCTCGCTGAATTTTCTCGGGTGCGTACCCTTATAGCGCACTCGGCGCTTATGTTCTTTCTGTTCGTCCATTGGGCAACCTCCCGCAGTTTTTTGATTATTGTACCAAATATGCGGGAGCTTGGCAAGTCACAGAAGTATCGGTTGTATCTGTCGATCCAGCAGAGCTGCCGCCAGTGTTTCCGGCACTTTCGTAAAATCTGCCACCAGTGAAGTTGGCTTGCCCTCAGGATCGTCCTGTCCAAAGGGAACGAAGTACACGTTCTTCTTGTTCAGCAGCACCGCGATATTGCCCACCGCCGTACCCAACCCGTCATTTGTGGACACCGCCAGCACCACAGGTCTGCCGTTGCGCATATGGGATTTATATGCCATAGTCACCGCCGTATCGGTTATGCCGTTGGCTATTTTAGCCAGCGTATTGCCGGTGCAGGGAGCGATGAGCAGTATATCCAGCAGTTTTTTGGGTCCGATGGGCTCGACCTCGTTAAGCTCCCGAAGTACCTTGCGGCGGCATATTAGCTCCGCCTGCCTCAGAAAATCCTCTGCACAGCCGAATCGGCTGTCCACGGAAGCGCTTGCGGGTGAAAAGATGGGGGTTACCTCGTATTCCGCCGAGAGCTTTTCCATAAGCGGAAACACTTTGCTGAAAGTGCAGAACGAACCGGTAAGGGCAAATCCAAGTTTTAGCATCACAGCACGCCCCTTTCCCTCAGCAGGTTGTACACCGTGTCACGAATGGCAGCGCCGGAGCTTACCGGAGCTACCTCGCCCGGCAGACTAAGCGCCCATATTACCTTTACCCCCAATTCGGCGGCGGCTTCAAAATCTATGCCGCCGGGTTTGGACGCAAGGTCGATACACACGCCGCCCTTTTTCACCAGTGACAGGCGGCGGCGATCCATTACTGTTGCGGGTACGGTATTGAAGATTACATCCTGCTTCGCCAGCAGCGGCTCAAGTGTTGCCGTTTCCACGGCGCTGCAGCCGTTGGCCTTTATCCACGCAAGGTCGGCAGGCTTTCGTGCGGAAGCAGTTACGAAAGCGCCCATAGCCTTCAGCTTGGCAGAAAGAAGTCTGCCGATACGTCCGTAGCCTATGACCAGCACCCGCGAGGCGCAGAGGGTAATCGGCGTTTCCTCCATGGCTATCTGCACTGCACCCTCTGCCGTTGCGGCGGCGTTGGCTATTTTCAGTTCCTCACGCAGGAAATAGTCCTCTGCCTGCAGCCCCAGCTCTTCCGCTGTCTCCATAAAGGATTTCCCCAATCTGCCGCCGTACACCGGAGTATGTACCGGCACAAGCCGCAAAAGCTCCTCGGCGGATATTTTCTTCTGTGAAAGGGGCGTATTGAGCATACCTGCCGAATCCAGCGCCGGCAGCGGCAGAATCACGCAATCTGCGTCGGAAAACGCTTTTTCGGCGCTTACTGCTTCTGTACCCGCAATTTCTCCGGCCTTCTCCATATAGCTCACGTACACCCTGTGACCGTCCCGAGCGAGCATCGCCGCCAGCTGAGCCTGCCGCATATCGCCACCGGCAAGGGCAAATTTTATCACCTTATCCATATCATACCTCCTGTTCTTAATTTTTCCTCCCATCCTATTCCCTACCCCGAAAAAACGTGTTTTGTAACTCCGCTTTGAGATAAAGAATAGGATATCAGGGGAAAGTGGATTTCCCGGAAACCAAAGTAAAGGAAGTTTTGGATATGGATATTAATCTGAATGATATAAAGCCCGGGCAGCGTGCCAGGGTTCTCGATCTGACGGCACAGGATTCCATGCGCCGCAGACTTTTGGATATAGGGCTTGTTAAGGACACAGTTGTGGAATGTCTCGGCAGAAGTCCCGGCGGAGACCCCTCCGCGTTTCTTATTCGCGGGGCAGTAATCGCCATACGCTCCGAGGATTGCTGCGGAATTCTTGTTCGTCCATGCTGAAGGGTGGCTGCGATGGGTCTTACAAACAGTTCCACGGGCGCAAATCTTGCAGGCGGCACTCGGATTTTACTTAACACTACGGCAAAAAAAGTCATCGCCCTTGCCGGCAATCCCAACGTGGGTAAAAGCACTATTTTCAACAACCTCACCGGCATGAATCAGCATACCGGCAACTGGCCCGGAAAGACGGTAAGTCTCGCCGCAGGGCGCTGGCAGGACTGCACCCTCGTTGACCTTCCGGGGACTTATTCGCTGATGGCTCACTCCGCGGAAGAGGAAGTGGCGCGCAATTTCATCTGCTTTGACCATCCTGACGCGGTAATTGTGGTATGCGACGCCACCTGTCTTGAGCGCAGCCTGAATCTTGCGCTGCAGACCATGGAAATAAGCTCCCGCGTCATTGTATGCGTTAATCTCATGGACGAGGCTAAGCGCAAGGGAATCAGCATAGACCTCGACCTGCTAAGCGGCAGGTTGGGTGTTCCTGTGGTAGGCGTATCCGGACGCAGGAAGAAAAGTCTCTCCGCACTTACGGACGTTATAAACAGCGCGGATTTTCCCCAATCGTCATTACAGCTGCAATATTGCAGCGAAATTGAGCAGGCGGTTTCTGCGTTGCTGCCTTTGGTGAATACACTGCCCGATATGGGTATTCCTCCCCGCTGGCTTTGCCTGAAGCTGCTGGAGCGTGACGAAACCCTGACCGCGGAGCTACTTAGCAGGCAGGACATTCAGCCGCTTTTGGAGGAAGCCGGCGCGGCACTTTCGGCGGTGAGTCTTGACCACACACAGCTTTGCGATCTTATGGCGGCTGCGGCGGTAAACGCAGCCGAGGAGCTGTGCCGCGGTGTCGTTACATACTCCGCAGGGAAATACAACACCTTTGACCGCCGCGTTGACAAAATTCTTACAAGCCGTGCTGCAGGCTATCCGCTGATGCTCCTGTTGCTGGCAATTATATTCTGGCTGACTATAGAGGGTGCAAACTATCCCTCACAGCTTCTGTCCAACTTGTTTGCCAAGGGTCAGATACTGCTCACCGACCTGTTTACCCGTTGGGGCGCACCCGATTGGCTTCACGGCGCGCTGGTATTGGGAATATACCGTGTGCTGACGTGGGTGGTGGCGGTAATGCTGCCGCCTATGGCGATTTTCTTTCCGCTGTTCACGCTGTTGGAGGACGTAGGTTATCTGCCCCGCGTGGCGTATAATCTCGATAAACCCTTTAAGCGCTGCAAGGCCTGCGGCAAGCAGGCGCTTTGCATGGCAATGGGCTTCGGATGCAACGCGGCTGGCATTGTGGGCAGCCGCATAATTGATTCGCCCCGCGAGCGTCTGCTCGCCATACTCACCAACAACTTCGTGCCATGCAACGGGCGTTTCCCCACCCTAATTGCTATTCTCACCATGTTTTTCGCAGGCGCAAGCACATCCTCCCTGCTGTCGGCGCTGCTGCTGACAGCGGTTATAATATTCAGCGTGGGCATGACCTTCGCGGTTACTAAGCTGCTGTCTGCAACACTGCTTAAAGGTGCACCCTCATCATTCACGCTTGAACTGCCGCCCTATCGAAAACCTCAAATAGGCAAGGTCATTGTCCGCTCCATATTTGACCGCACGCTTTTCGTGCTCGGTCGGGCGGCTGCAGTGGCAGCACCTGCCGGGCTTGTGATATGGCTGATGGCCAACGTGAGCGCAGGAGGTGTAAGTTTACTCAATCACTGCGCGGGTTTCCTTGACCCATTCGCCCGCCTGATGGGACTTGACGGAGTGATACTGATTGCTTTCATTCTCGGATTCCCCGCCAATGAAATCGTGATTCCCATAATCATCATGGCCTACACCGCTCAAGGCAGCCTGTTGGAGCTTGACAGCACATGGCAGCTTCGTCAGCTGCTTATAGCTAACGGCTGGACTTGGTCGACGGCGGTGAGCATGGTCATCTTCTCCCTGCTTCACTGGCCATGTTCAACGGCGCTCATTACCGCCTACCGTGAAACTTTGAGCCGCAAATGGACGGCGCTGACCGCCCTGATTCCCACGGCCGCAGGAGTATTACTGTGTATGCTGTTCACTGCCGCAGTAAAGCTGCTCAGCTGATTGCGTTATCCACCAGCAGGTCATACAGCACATCGAACAGATGCACCGGCTCTACACGCTCCCGCTCCAACAACGCCGCGAGGCGTTCCGCCTCTCTTCTGCTGGCAGATATATTCTTCACCTCGGCGCTTTCCGCGCCGCAGATGCAGCGCAGACCGTAGCCGATATAGCTGCCGTTTTCCTCGCTTATTTCCTCTGTTTCGATTATTTTGTAGTTTATTTTCATTCGCCTCACTCCTGTGGCATGAGGTTAGCACAGGTTTTTCGGCAATTACAAGAAAAAGCGTTCGACAGCATTCGACACAATTCGACATAGCTTTTTCGCCCGCAACAACAGATAGTGCAAAAGCACCGACAACCTTCAGGCGCGCTGCCAAGATGTTGTCGGTGCTTTTTTTCGATTTTTTTCAGGTTCTTTTAAAATTTTTCTCCAATTGGCTCTTGCCAAGCCGCATTGTGACGGGTCTGCCATGGGGGCAATAACGCACCTGGCCGGACACTACTGCGTCCACAACCGGCTTCCATTCCTTGGGGTCGGAGGACTTGCCCGCCTTGATTGCGGCCTTGCAGGCAACGGTGGCAAGCAGCTCATCCTTAACGCCAAGGTTTCCGGGACGCGCGCCGTATTTTATATCGTGGCAGAGTTCTTCCAGCAGTGCCGCCGCATCCTCCATATCCACGTCTGCAGGCAGGCGGCGGACGGCGAGAGAAGCGCCGCCGAAATCCTCTATTTCAAAGCCCATCTCGTCAAGGAGCGCCTTATTATCCAGCAGCAGAGCCTTGGACTCCCGTTCCATATCGGCTATTACGGGAGTCAGCAGTATCTGCGAC
>JAFXFT010000174.1 GCA_017513385.1 Oscillospiraceae bacterium
AGTTCTGCCGTGGTCGTTATTGCGTACCATTCAACGGGGGGATTCCTCGCGATGCTCGGAATGACGGTGTATTTTTGTGGTTCATGGCGGCTGAGGCACGCCTCAGCCCTACGTTCACCGAATAAAGGTAAATCGACTTTGTAGGGAATGGTCTTGACCATTCCGTTTGTTGGTTTACTGCCGGAAGTAACAATGTATGCGGAACGGTCAAGACCGTTCCCTACGAATGGCTTTTAGTTTTTGCGGATTACAATTTCTCTTTCAGCTCTTCAACCAGCTCGTCCAGTGTTTTTTCGGTAGGGGGATATATCCTGCCGGACTGGGCGCGGTGGGGGCGCTCAATGAAAATGCTCGGGCTGTTTTTGGGGAGCAGCAGCTTATACAGGGGGTCACCGATGACGGCGTAGTAGCCCTTTTTCAGCTCGCGGCGTATCTTGTCCTCGGTGTCGAGGATAACGTGGGGCACGTCGGCGAATATCTCCGCGTCATAGCTGCTCACTATGCCTGCCACGGCGGGGTGACCGAAAATCTCCATGTAATTGCGGGCGAGATTTTTCGCCAGCACCGCTTCGCCGATTATGAGCACTTCTTTGCCCTCCGCAACGGCGGGAGGCGGAACGTGCTGCGCAGTGCCGAATATGGCTCCGGCGATACCCTCTGCGCTCATGTCACTTACCGGCACGCCCATGAAATAGGGAATGCCGAAGCGGGTTTTGAGCCAGCGTGCGGCGGGAAGTCCGCTGGTGCTGATCACCAGACTTGCCTTTGCTTCGGCGGCGGTTTGGAATACCTCGAAGCCCGCGTCCATGGCAATGACGTTCACATTGTCCACACCCTTGCTCTGCAGGCGGGCGCAGATGGCGCGTATCTCGGCGGAGCTGTAGTCCAGCGGGGACGCGCCCAGCAGATTTACCGTCATGCCTTCGCTCTCGCGGGGAGCTTGGGTAACTTTTTTCATCAGCTTCAATATGGCCTCGCCCGAGCCCTTGTCATAGGGCTCGAATGCGCCGCTGTTCACCGCGAAGGCGGGAACGCCGGTGGAAAACTCCACCTCGGCGGCGAGACCGTCAAGGTCTGCGCCGATGGTAAAGGGTACGGGGGAGCCGATTATGGCGACGAAGTTCGGGGCTTCGTCCTCGCATTCGGCAATTATTGCGTCAAGCAGGCGGCTGTCGTCGCCGGTGACGGCCTCAAGATGGGAAAGGCGGGAGGAGAAAGTGCGGCGGTTTTCAAGGTCGCGGGCCTCCTCAAAGGTGACGAAAACCTCGTGGCTGCCGCCTGCATCGTGGATAATGGTCATGCCGTCGGCTTCAAAAAGTGCGGCGGAAGCGCCCACGGTATCGGAGGCCATGTTGGGCAGAGTGGTTCTTATGTCTTTCATAAGCTCAGCAGCTCCTCCTCGCTTATGGATTCGGGGTCGTCGGGCTCGGCGAGATTATAATAGGGCGTACCCAGCCGCGCCTTCAGCTCCCTTACCACGGGGAGCATTATTTTCGTTACCGCCACAAAGGCTGCGGCATTGCCCAGCTCGCGCAGCTCATCAAGAGTTTCGCACTGGAGCAGATGGCGGGATACAAAGCCCTTTTCGGCAAGCTTTACAGCCAGCGGATCATCGGGCTCGGGGGGTATCCATTTACCCAGCCATACAATACTTCTGCAGGGCTCGGTTTTCTCGAAAAGAGCGGCTATATTTTTATGCACACGCACCAGAGGGGCGAGGGTTTCGCGGTTGATGGGGTCCATGGCAAGGTCCATGAATATGATGTCGGGCGCGTAGGCGCGCAGCTCGCTCATTACGTAGCTGTGGTCGGTGCCGATGAAGCTGTCAACGCAGCTGGTGAAGGTCAGCATTACCTTGGGGCGGCGCTCCTCATCGGTAAGGCGGTCGATGGTCTGCTGCACGCCCTCGATGAAGATTTCCTCAACGCTGCCGGAGATAACGTCCGACTGCTCAAGATTAAAGACGGTGAAGCGGTCGCTTACGCCCTGCTCTATGGCAGAGAGGCGGATAATGCGGGAGCAGCCGGGAGGCGTGATGAAAACGATGTGGCTTTCCGGCACAAGGCGGGCATAGTGGGTGAGGTTAAAACAGCTGCGTTCCGGTTTTTCAAAGCAGGCGGTCATATTTCTACCTCCTCTGCGGCCTCATACATGGCGAGGGCAAGGCGGCGGTACACGGCGGCCATTTCGCTTTCGGGGAAGGCGGAAACAACGGTGGTGTTCTGCTCCTCGGCCAGCTGCACAAGTCCGTCGCGGGGGATAATGCCGCTTACGGGAACCTTAAGCTCCTCTGCCATTTCGGAAACAAGGCGCTCCTCGTCCTTGACGTTGCGGCTGTTCTGGATCAGTCCGCTCAGACGGGCGTAGTTGCGGCCCTTGAAGTTATCGATGGCCAGCGCGATGTTGGCAGCCGCGTAAAGGGACATCTTCTCGCCGGAGGTGACGATGAAAACGTCGCGGGCGTAGCCGCTGCGCAGAGGCATGGCGAAGCCGCCGCAGACTACGTCGCCCAGTACGTCATAAAGGAGCACGTCGGGCTTGTAGATTTCGTAAGCGTTGTGATTTTTGAGAGTTTCAAAGGCGGTGACGATACCGCGTCCGGCGCAGCCCGCGCCGGGTATGGGGCCGCCGCATTCGGCGCAGAGCACGCCGTCATCGCCGCGGGTGACGATTTCGTCAAGAGCGAAGTCATCGCCGCGGGCGCGGACTATATCAAGAATGGTGGTCTGGCGGGCGCCGCCCAGATGGGCGGAGGTGGAGTCGGCCTTGGGGTCGCAGCCCAGCTGCATTACCGTAAGACCCTCTTTGGCAAGGGCCGCTGCAATGTTGCACACGGTGGTGGACTTGCCGATGCCGCCTTTTCCATAGATAGCTATTCTCTTCATGGTGTTACCTCCTTATAGGGGGGATATAAGACGAAATCCTGCACCCGAAGGTACAGGACGTGCAGCGACACTTCGCCCTTGAGCAAGGGCTGCGGCGCGGTCCTTTCTCTCCGGATAAGCTCCTCGAAGTCAGGTGTCTTATTCTATAATTATTTTACCATATACTGCCGTTTTTGGCAATCGTGATAAGTGACATATTAATCGGGAATTGAGAATTGAAAATTGATAATTGAGAATTATTTTGGGTTTCTGTCGTTACTGCGCACCATTCAACAGGGGGATTCCTCGCGATGCTCGGAATGACGCAGTATGTAAGTTATGGTTGTAGGGAACAGGCCTGCCTGTTCCGTTTGGGATTTACTGCCGGAAGTGGACTGACATGGCGGAATGGGCAGGCCCATTCCCTACGAATATTTTTAGGATTTTTGCGTAAATGGCGGGATAAACAGGCGGCACTTGTATTGGGCGCAAAAAGGTGATATATTTATTTTAATAGTAAAATTATGCAAGTGAACGGAGGTATATCATGTATCAATTTCGTCCCGTATCCGAACGAATGAAGCTCATGCGTGAGCTTGTCCGCAATCGAGTCTATCACATAGATTCCGAAAATCCTGTCATAATGACAAGAGCTGCAAAGAAATACGAAAGCCACCTGCCTGCTATCAAGAACGCGCTGATTTTCAAGGCCGTCTGCGAGGAGCAGACCACCCGCGTTGAGGAGCACGAGGTGCTGGTTGCAAACCTTACCAAGTTCTTCAGCGGCACTCACATCGACCCCCGCTGGGGCGGCGGCGGATTTTACGTTGCCAATGTTGAAAGCGGTCTGTGGAAGATGGGCGAGGACGGCCTGTACCACAATCCCGACACCGACGAGCTGCGCATGGTAATCAGCCCCGAGGACGTTGAAGGTCTCAAGAGCATCGGCGATTACTGGAAGGGCCGCACCATCGGCGAAATGGCTCAGGCATGGCAGCCCGACGGCTACGAAGAGCTCAACGAGCTGGGCGTGCGCTCCTTCGGTGCAAATATGCCTATCGTAATGATG
>JAFXFT010000175.1 GCA_017513385.1 Oscillospiraceae bacterium
ATGCCGTTACGCTCCATATAGATATAGGGAGCCATCTTGGGATTCCAGCGTCTGGTCTGATGGCCGAAATGTACGCCGGCCTCCAGAAGCTGCTTCATGGATACTACTGCCATTTTTGTTTTCCTCCTAAATTTTTTGTTTTCTTACCTCCGCCCCGTCTACCTGCTTCCCCACCCGATTTTCCGGTCGGGCACACGAGAAACAGTCGGCAGGCGTGCGTAATGCTGAAATATAGTACCACAAACCTTTCCAGTTTGCAAGGTTTTTTTCTATTTTTTCCTACAATTTTTATTAATATTCAATTTGCCGCAAAACTGATAAAAATGAGTTGATTTGACATGCGGGTTTATTGTATAATCTCAGTACAGTAATTAATAAAAAGGAGTGCATTCCAATGACCAACGTTGAAAGAGTAGAAGCTTATCTGAAGGAAGCCGGCACCTTCTTCTATGCCACCTGCGACGGCAATAAGCCCCGCGTACGCCCCTTCGGTTTCCACATGATCCTTGACGGCAAGCTGTACTTCGGTATGGGCAAGCAGAAGGAGTCCTTCAAGCAGACCGTAGAGAACGAGAATTTCGAGATCTGCGCAATGAAGCCCGACATGACCTGGATCCGTATCCGCGGCACCGCCGTTCTCGACGATTCCGACGAGACCATGGATAAGGTTTTCGAGAACAGCCCCCATCTGAGAAACCTCTATAATGAGCAGACCGGCAACGTTCTCGGCAACTTCTACATTGCCAACGGCTATGCTGAGATCGCCAGCATGACCGGCAGCTTCGAGAAGTTCGAGTTCTAATTTAGCTGCATACATAAGTTTACGGCGGACCTTCGGGTCCGCCGTTTATTTTTACTACAGCAATATCCAGAACCTTTTTATATTCTCACACTCGATCGGCTCGTACTCCGTGGAATAATAAACGCCGCCGTTGGCAAGAATGGTCTTTTCGCTGCCTATATTGTCCTCAATGCAGGTTATCATCACCTTATCAAGACCTATCTCCTTGCAGAAAGGCAGGGTCATTCTCAGCATTTCCTTTGCATAGCCCTTGCGTCTTTCGGTGGGTCTTACGGAATAACCGATATGCCCTCCGAACTTTGCCAGATAGTCATTGAACTTATGGCGCACCTGTATCATTCCCACAAGCCGGTCATCGCTTTTGCGCACAAACAAAAACTGCGTTGCAGGCACAAGATGCTTTGGAACGGTTGTCGGGTCTTCGTGTTCCCTGCACATTCGCAGGTAATCCTCGGCGTTTTTAGCCCCACGCAGAGGCCCGCAGCCGTCCATGGAATTGCCCGCCGCAATGAATTCCTTGCGGTATTCCATTATCTGTTCGGCATATTCCTCGGTTGGTCTTATTAAAACAAATTCTTCCATATTGGTTTCACCCACAGTATTTTTCCAATATTCCGAAATATTCTTCCGGAACTGCGCAAAGCTCATACGTCCGCAGGTCTCCGGCTTCTCCCACACGGCGGGCAAGCACCCATTCACCGTCGATGCGGCCTATATGGTCGCCGTTGCGGTCAATGCCCACGGGGCATCCCTCAAAGCAGTAGCTTATGTCCCGCATCTGCTGCGCTTCCGTATCGTGGCGAATGCTCTCCACCGCATATTCCCGCTCGGCAGCGAAGTTTTCCAGCATGTACTGCGCAGCGGCAGCAAGCTCGGCATTGTCGATTTTCTTACCGTCAATGTAAACCGCCGTTACGTTTCCCTCTTTTGGAAACTCGTAATCCTCGCGCACACACAGCCATTGGTCGAGGAAGGAGCGTATAACCATAAAAGTGTGGCTCTTGTCCTCCTCTACTATGTTCAGCTGCCAGTTGTCGGTGGTCTTAGCTATGGTTTTACCCTCGGTATAGTCCGCAGCTGAGGTGGGTATGTATAGCTCACCCTTCCAGCGGAAGCCTTCACCCGCGCGCTGCGCGGAGTGGTCAAAAACTATTGCACCGCGCGGCACAAGGTACGCCACCGCAATTCCAAGCAAGGCAACAAGGCACAACGTTTTCCCAAGTTCTTTCTTCATTTATATATTACCTCAAGTGGGCCTTCTATACTTATGCTGTCTACTTCCTTGTCTACGTCGACCATAAAGAGTATATCGCTATCGGTGGGTGTTCCCTCCGCGATTTTGTCTATTGCCATCTTCATATAGCGAGCCTTGGCAGTTACAGCAACAGTACCGTCCTCAAGAAGCACTTCACCGCTGGCGGTGAAAATGCGGCGGTCTTCGTCCACCCTGCCTATAACGCGGAGCGTGCAGTCCAGCGGCACGGGCTTTTTATATTTAAGCTCCATATCCACCGTTACACCCCATGCGCCGGGATTATTATAAGAATGGCACGCCCCATAGTCTCGTCCAGCAATGTGGCTGCAATTCCACCGTGGAGACGTCCGGGATAACTCTGATAGTCGAATTTAGACTCAGCAAGGCAGATAAGCTCGCCCTCCTCAGTTTCGTAAAACTGAGAACTGAAGCCTATAGGGTTCTTTATTCCGCATACGAAGCAGTCATCGCTGCTTTCCTGACGCTTTGTTATTTTTACCATTCTTTTTTCCATATATATCACCTGTACGTTTCAATCTTCCGGCATTGGTGTGAATACCACTTCCCTGCCATCTGCAACACCACCATATAATTCGGCATTGTACTGTCCTTTTCCAATATAGTGCTCCACCACGAATTTCGCTGTGAATGGCATTTCAAGTTCACAAAGTTCTTCTGCACCGTACCATGCCAGCTCACCTTCATCGGAACACAGCTCTTTATCGCACTCAAGTTCGGCAAAGAAGTAATAGTTTACCCTTACCTCACCCGCAGTATTTCGCAATGTTATGTAGCGCAGGTTCAAATCAGCTATATCATCAGAAGTCAACCCAAGTTCTTCTTCAAGTTCCCGCATAGCACAGGCCCGCGCATCATTAAGTTCATAGTTTTCAAAATGTCCACCCGCAGAACCTATCCAAACATTGTTTGCAACACGAGACCCCTGTCTTTTCAGCAGCAGGAATTTTCCATTTCTACACAAATATACGGACGTCATATTTCTTTGCTTCATACCGACAATCTCCGTTTTATCTCTTCAACGCTTTTTTCGATCGGCCTAGTTCCGTCCACTTTTATAACCGGTATACTCATACCATTCAGCCACTTGATTGCGTAATCGTCAGGGCGCTGCGAAACCATATCGAGAAATCGTTTTTCGCTCTCATGCAAATCCCCGCCGGGCAGCATTCTTTCTCCGAATTGTTTGTACGAGCGCTCATACACACGTTTTTCGCGCACTTCCTTCGGAACGTCTATGTACACAGCCATGTCAAAAAGTTCTTCGACCTCTTTACCGTAATCGGCTTTCACAGAGGCGAGCACAAAATCAGTGTATTTCTTCATATCCGCAAGCAGCAATCCCGCAACCTCTTCTCTTGTGCGAGACACCGAATAATCATATCCGGGATTTTCTTTAGGAAAATAGTAGCTTTCTATATCCTCAAACTTATATCCCAGTTCACTCGCCAATACTTTTCCCAAGGTACTTTTCCCTGCGCCGTTACCTCCGCACACGATTATTCTCGCCACCGTCGTCCCCTCCTCTGTCGAATATTTTTTTATTTTATCATAATAAAGCATCGTGTTCAACTATATATTAACTGCACAATTTAGTTTCAAACCTCATTTTTATCTCAGCGACATTTTTTCTCTTGCACATACCCTAAAGTTAGTGTATAATACACTGGTTCATGGCTATTTGTTTGTTGTTCAGCTTAATATCCGGGTGTAGCGCAGTTGGTAGCGCGCCTGCTTTGGGACCATCAGGCCGCAGGTTCGAACCCTGTCACTCGGACCAAAAATCCTCAGAAGCCAATGGTTTCTGAGGATTTTTTGCGTATTCTTTGTTATAGCGGCGTAGATTTTGTCTGTTAGAATCATTGGACTATTACGACTGCATCTCCATTGTTTTCTATCTTCCGCAGCATTAGGATAGTATGCTTCACATAGGCCATCTCGATGGCGTTTTGCTCGTCCTCTGCTGACTCATAGGGGCCCGAGAGCAGGATTTCCTTTACTACTTCGGACATCACACTG
>JAFXFT010000176.1 GCA_017513385.1 Oscillospiraceae bacterium
AGTAGGGACTCATGGGGCCACGGCGCTGCTCATTGCCGAGAGGACGGGAGGGGTCGCGGTCGAAGGTAAGGAAGTCGATCTTGATAGCATCGTAACCCAGCTCTTCAACGACATACTTGGAAACGTCAACGTACTTGTCGGTGGAAAATGCGAAATCATGGTAACCCTTAAAACCGTGCTGGAGCTGGCTGGCGTAGCAGCGGAGATCCTGACGCTGCTTACCGCCCAGCAGACGGTAGAGCGGCATATTGCAGACCTTGCCCTTAATGTCCCAAAGTGCGATGTCAATGGCGCTCATGCCGGAGAATACAACGGGGCCGGGGCTCTGACCCCAGAAGGTGGAGCGGTGCATCTTGTCCCAAATGACCTCGTGGTCAAGGGGATCCATGCCGATTATCATGTTTGCAAGAGCCTCTATCATGCCAAAAGCGGCTTCGGAGCCGGTGCCGTAGGACATGGAGCCCTCGCCGTCACCGTAAATGCCCTCGTCGGTGTAAATGCGGCAGCCGACGGGCTTGTTGGGTATGGCAACCTCGCAGCGGAACTGGAATACATCAATTTTCGTTATCTTCATAGTCGTACCAATCCTTTATCAAAATTATTTCAGACTCATCGAAAAACATGGTGCGGTGCTTTTCGATAAACCTGCAAAAGAAGAATGCCTCTGCCCCGCCCGAGGCAGAGCAGAGGCATATATGGTTAAATCATGCTAAGTTCGTAAGGATCAGACCTTGTTCCAATCCTCGCCCTTTTCCAGACCCCACATCTCGAATACTTCGTTGTAGAAGGGAGGACGCTCGAAGTCGAGGGGGAAGAGCCAGGGAGTGTTGCGGTAATCCATGTGGAATGCCTCAAAGCCCTTGAGACCTGCACAAACCTCTTCCAGCTTCTGGGGAGGAATGGAGAAGATCATCTCGTCCTTGCCTGCGCGTGCGCGCTCGACATCGCCGGGATCGGGAACGGTTACGCGATACTGACCGTTGAGTACGGGGGGAACGGTTGCGTATGCGCAGGAGTCAATGCCGTCGAACTCGCTCTTTACATAAGTACCGGTCATGGACTTAACGGCGCGGAGCATCATGTTCAGCTGCATGGTGTTGGAGTAAACGAGGATAACGTCGGGCTCGAACTCTGCCTTGTAGAGGGGAGAGGTTACGACTGCCTGACACTTGCCCAGCTCGAGGCGGGGGAAGTTGGTGAGGAACTCGTCAGCCTTGTCAGCGGGAACGCCGATGTACTTCTTGATGACATCGAAGTAGGGAGTGCCGGGAGTGCAGTCAACCATACCGAAAGCGATAAGGGGATTCCAGCACCAGTGGTCTTCCTTGGTCAGGGCGATGGTCATGCCTCTCATTCTGGTCATAGCCTTAGCCTGGCAGAAAGCCATGTGCTTGCCCATATCACGCTTGGGGAAAATGGCGTCCTTGGGAATATCCTCGAGATTGTCGAAGAACTTTACGGCGATGGGATAGGTCTCCAGACGGAGAGTGCTCTCCAGGAACTTGCCGTATTCGTTATACTGCTGTATAGTCATGGGAATTCGCTTCCTTTCAATAATTTGTAAATTAAACACCCATTGTGTATGCGCGCCAGCCGCCGCTCATGTTCTTTACCTTGAAGCCCTTGGCCTTGAGGAAGAGAGCGGAGTTGTATGCACGATAGCCGACACCGCAGTAGACAACGTAGGTCTTGCTCTTGTCAAGCTCGGTGTAACGCTCGCGGAGCTCGTCGATGGGCAGGAGAACTGCGCCCTCGATGTGACCCATATCCCACTCTTCCTGAGTGCGGACGTCCAGCATGACCTCGCCTGCTGCCTGCAGAGCGGGGACCTCGGTGGGCAGAGCGTAATCCATCTCGCCTCTTACCATGTTGGCTGCGATCATGCCGCCCAGGATAACGGGGTCCTTTGCGGAGGAATAGGGGGGAGCGTATGCAAGGTCGAGATTCTCGAGATCGAAAACGGTCAGACCGGAGTTGATAGCGGTAGCCAGAACGTCGATACGCTTGTCAACGCCCTTGCGGCCAATGCCCTGAGCGCCGAGAACGCGGCCGTCCTGCTTGGCAACGGTGAGCTTGAGAACCATGGGCATTGCGTCGGGGTAGTAGGTGGCGTTGCTGAAGCCGGGAACGTATACGCTCTCGAAATCCCAGCCAAGAGCCTCAGCCTCACGGGTGTTGAGACCGGTGCGGGCTGCGGTGAGCTCGCCGACCTTGATGATGGCGGTGCCGAGAACGCCCTTGAACAGAAGCTTGCCGCCTGCTGCGTTGCAGCCTGCTGCACGACCCTGCTTGTTGGCACTGCCTGCAAGAGGAATGCGGACCTTCTTGCCGGAAACCAGATTGAGGGACTCAACCATGTCGCCTGCGGCGTAGATGTCGGGATCGGAGGTGCGCATGGTAGCGTCGGTCCATACGCCGCCGGTCTCACCGATTCTCAGACCTGCCTTGACTGCCAGCTCGGTGCTGGAGCGTACGCCTGCTGCCATGATGACCATGTCGGCGGGAATGGCGGTGCCGTCGTCGAGAACAACACCGCTTGCCTTGCCTTCGCCGGTGATCTCGGCAACGGAGGCGCCGGTGAGAACGGTGATGCCCATAGACTCGAAGTGACCGATGAGAGCGTCGGAGAATTCCTTGTCCATATTGGTCATGATCTGGGGCAGACGCTCAATAAGGGTTACCTTAACGCCCTTCTCACGCAGGTTCTCAGCGGACTCAAGACCGATGAAGCCGCCGCCGACTACAACGGCGGACTCGGTGCCGACTTCCAGCTTGGAAACGATGCGGTCAGCATCGGGAACGGTAAATACGTTGTAAACACCGTCCTTTTCGATGCCCTTGATGGGGGGCACGATGGGGCGGCCGCCGGTGGCGAGAATGAGCTTATCATAAGCCTCAGTAACCTCACCGTCAGGGGTGCTTACGGTAATGGTCTTGTTCTTGGAGTCAACGTCAATAACCTCGTGGTTGATGCGAACATCGATGTTGAAGCGATCCTTGAACATTTCGGGGGTAACGAGGAGAAGCTCATCGCGGTCCTCGATAACACCGCCGATATAGTAGGGCAGACCGCAGTTGGCGAAGGAAACGTAATTGCCCTTCTCGAAAAGGACGATCTCAGCGTCCTCATTGGTGCGGCGAGCCTTGGTGGCAGCAGAAGCGCCGGCGGCAACGCCGCCAACTACAAGAATTCTCATTATGTACTATCTCCTATTTCAATGATTATTCGTTGTCAAGCAGGAATTCAGCAATGGTGCGGGTTGCCTTTTCAACAACATCTGCGCACTTAACTGCGTGATCCTCGATCTTCCAGTACTCCTCGCAGTCAGCGGGGTTGGTGAAGATGAAGGTGCGTCCGAATACCTTCTTCTGGAACTCAGGACACATGGTGGTGCCCATCTTCTCAAGGTAATAATCGCGGAAAGCCTGGAACTTGGCAGCGCCGATGTCCTGCAGATCGGGGTTGGCCAGTTCGTCTTCCAGGGGAACATTGTACTTCAGACCTACTGCGAGAAGACCGCAGGTATAGGTGCCGCAGGTACCGCTGCTTGCGCCTGCGCCGCCGCAGAGAGACATGGAAGCGCGGATCATTTCCTTGGGGATATCAAAATACTGGGACAGACCGATAAGGGTGCTGCGGGAGCATACGTCGTCACGGATCTGAGCCTCGCGGGCAGCCTTGCCGCAAAGGTCGAGAATTTCTTCTCTGGTCATGGTTTCCTTGGACATTTGTGTTTCCTCCTCTTTGTTTTGGAAGCGTCCGAAAAATTATTCTACGGAACGCTAAAAAGTTTTTTTAAATACGCAATCGATTTCTTGTATTTTAACATATTTCACAGGTCTATTCAATATATAAATCGTGCTTAAAAATAAAATTAAGGTATATAATGCGGCGCAGAAAGTATTTTAGGGTGCAAAAAACTTGTTCATATCGTGGATAGTTTGTAAAAATGCTTGACCGTGGATTGTATAGAGTATACAATAATACTATTATACATATACAACATGAACGAGGAGGCACACATAAATAATGGAGATCAGAGAAGTATCCGCACTGGCGGCAAAAATCAAGGAAAATATTGAAAAGGTAATGGTCGGCAAGGGCGAGGAAATCGAACTTATCATTACCGCCCTTATCTGCGGCGGTCATGTTCTGCTGGACGATGTTCCCGGTACCGGCAAGACCGTTACCGCAAAGTCTTTGGCAAAGTCCCTTGCCTGCGACTTTAAGCGTATTCAGTTCACCCCCGACCTGCTCCCCTCCGATATCACCGGTATGAGCATTTTCAACCAGAAGGAAGCCACCTTCGAGTTCAGCGAGGGCCCTGCTTTCACCAATATCCTGCTGGCCGACGAAATCAACCGCGCCACTCCCAGAACCCAGTCCGCTCTGCTGGAGTGCATGGAAGAGCGCCAGATCACCGTTGACGGTGTTACCCGCAAGCTGGCCGAACCCTTCTTCGTAATCGCCACCCAGAACCCCGTCGAATCCTCCGGCGCATTCCCTCTGCCCGAAGCTCAGCTTGACCGTTTCCTGTTCCGCCTGAACCTCGGTTACCCCGACACCATGGGCGAAATGGCAATTCTTGAAAGATTCATAAATAACAGCCCCCTCGAGGAGCTTGGCTCTGTTGCAAGCGGCGAGGAGATAATGGCTGCTCAAGCCGCCTGCCGCAAGGTGGAGGTCAGCGAGCCCGTTCGCCGCTATATGGTTACTCTCACCGAGGCTACCCGCAACGCTGCCGACGTATCTCTCGGCGTAAGCCCCCGTGGTCTGCTGTGGCTCATGCGCGCCTGCCAGGCCTACGCTGCCGTTCAGGGCCGCGATTACGTTCTGCCCGACGACGTAAAGAAGCTGGCCGTGCCCGTATTCGCTCACCGTATCATCACCCGCACCGGCTACGGCGTTGCAGGCAAGGCCGCTCAGGTTGTCGGTGATCTGCTCCGATCTGTTGCGGTTCCCACCGAGGACCCCAACGCAGAAAAGCTGGTCTGAGATTGACTTACTTGAATTGAGAGGGGTGGAACTACACATTGACCGCCTTTTGGATAATTGTGATCGTGGGCATCTTTGCCCTTATTCAGGTCGCATACTACAATAAAAACGCGCTGAAAAAGGTCAACTACGAGCGATATTTTTCAGAAAAGCGCGTATTCGCCGGAGAGAAAGTCAATCTGGTGGAGATCCTCGGCAACAGCAAGCTCATTCCCGTGCCATGGGTACGAGTGGAATCCCGAATTCCCTCGGAGCTGAAGTTCAAGGCACAGGAAAACCTTGAGATCGCCTTGGAGCTTTTCCACAAGAGTTTGTTCTTCCTTGGCGGCTATTCCCGCATAACCCGCCGCCATGAGATAACCTGCACAAAGCGCGGCTATTACGATTGCAGCAAGGCCTCCATTGCCGCAGGCGACCTTTTCGGTCTTGCCACTGCCCGCAGGGATTATGAGGGTGACGCAAAATTGTACGTTTATCCTGCTATCCCCCGTCCGGAGGATATGCCCGACTCTGCCCTGAAATGGCAGGGCGACGTAACCGTGCGCCGATGGATAATGCCCGACCCCATGCTGGTCAACGGCATTCGTGAGTATCGTCCCGGCGACAGCCGCAAGGACGTGCACTGGGGGGCTACCGCCCGTACCGGCTCTTTGCAGGTAAAAACCCATGACTATACAGTATCGCCCCGCGTACTGCTGTGCATGAACTGCCAGATAAATGACCAGCTGGTGGGCGCAATGCAGCCGCAGGATGTGGAATTTCTTGAAAACGGCGTGAATATCTCCGCTGCCCTCGCCGCATGGTGCTGCGATAACGGAATAGACGCGGGCTTCTGCTCCAACGGTGAGAACCGCTCCCGCCACGGCGAGACCCTCTACGTTGCCCCCGGTACCGGCGAAGCCAAACTCAACGAGATACTTGAGGCCCTTGCAGTCCTCAATATCAAGATGCAGAAGGGTTTCCATGCAACTATGGACGAGCTTATAAACGCAGGCACTACCGAGATGGATATAGTTATCGTTTCCGCCTATTGGAGCGACTCTCTCGAAACCCGTGCCGAGACCCTGCGCAAGATGAATAACTCCGTCTCCTGGGTACATATAAAGGGGGTGCTGGGTCGATGAAAGCCGATAGAATCGGAATGTGGATAATCAATCTGCTTATGGCAGCGGCCTTCGCATTCTCTCTGCTGGTTCTTATGGAGCAGCTGCCCGGCATGGGCTGGGCATGGTACAGCCGCAGCCTCTGCGGTCTGCCTGTAGTCATCTGCTTCTTAATGGGCCTTATTGCCCGCGAAGTTAAAGCCCTGCGCTATATCCTGCTGCCCGTTTCCGCCATAGGCGCGGCGGCGCTTGTATGGCTGCTTTTCCCTGCCCACGACACCATGGATATAGTTTACATAATCCTTTGCGTGTTTCTGGGCGCCGGCATCTTCTTCCTTGGCCTGAGAGGCGACCAGCCCTTCCCGCCTAAGGTAGCCCTTGCAGCCATAGTGCTCTATATCTTTGACTGCGCCTACTTCTATTTGAACACAGGTGTTATCAAGGAAATTATGCCCATCACCTACTGCGCGCTTCTTGCTTTCCTGCTTAGCCTTTACAGCTTCAATACCAACAGCCTGCACAATGGTTTACATAACGTAAAAGGCGGGACTGTAATGGCGGTTCCCGCAGGTCTGCGCAGCCGCAACATTATCATGCTTACCATCTTCGTTCTCATCACTGTTCCGCTGGCAAGCATGGGATTCCTGCATAAGGGACTCAGCGCCGGTGTCGGCTTTATTATCCGATGTGTATGGAGCATAATGAAGGCTATCACCAGCGGCAGCAGTGATGCCCCTATGCAGCCCCAGCAGCCACAGGAGTCGGCTGAGCTGCCCGAGACCGATATTGCCCTCGACCCCGGCACCAATGACGGTCTGTTCGTGCCTATTTTCATAGGAATAATGCTGGCTCTCGGTGTCATAGGTCTTATCGTCGTGTTTGTCGCAATGCCTGACAGACGCGGAGGAAGAGGCAGCCTGAGCGAGCTGATGAAGCGCCTGTTCAAGGTTCGTCAGGTTGAAGCCTACGAGGACAGCGTTGAACGCCTGCTCGACCTTAAAGGCCTGCTGAAAAAGAGCCGAGACAATGTGAAGAACTTCTTTGAAAAGCTTACGGCTACTCCCGAAAAGTTCGAGGATATGCCCGACAGCCGAATGCGCGTGCGTTTTGCCTATAAGTACCTGCTGAAAAGCAGCCGCGTAAATCACCGCGCCGTGTATTATACACCCACCGAGCTCAGCTCCGAACTGGGAATCGGTGAGGTGCAGAAGCTTGCCGAGGTCTACAACACCGCCCGCTATAAAGAGAGCAGTGAAATTACCGCCGAGCATGAAGCCACCGCAAAAGCCGCAATGACCGCAATAAGAAGCAAAAGAAAGTAATGAAAAACCCCTGAACATTTCATGGAAATGTTCAGGGGTTACTTGTTTTAGTTTTCCTTGTCGCCCTTCTGACGGACAACGATTTTTATGGGAGTGCCCTCAAGACCGAATACGGCGCGTATCTGATTTTCGATGTAGCGCTGGTAGGAAAAGTGGAAAAGCTCTGCGCTGTTTACGAAAATTACGAAGCAGGGAGGCTTTACGCCGGTCTGGGTCATGTAATAGAGCTTCAGGCGGCGACCCTTGTCGGAGGGAGGCTGCACGCGGGCGGTGGCGTCCTCAAGGACGTTGTTGAGCATACCGGTGGTGATGCGCATGGCGCTCTGGTCATTGACGTAGTTGATAAGCTCAAACAGGCGATTTACGCGCTGACCGGTAAGAGCGGAGATGAACACGATGGGCGCGTAGGTCATGAAGCTAAGGTCGCGCATGATGTCCTTGCGCATCTTGTCCATGGTCTTGTCGTCCTTGTCGATAAGGTCCCACTTGTTGACGACGATGATGCAGGCCTTGCCGGCTTCGTGAGCCATGCCCGCGACCTTGGTGTCCTGCTCGGTGACGCCGTCCTGTGCGTCGATGAGAATGAGGCATACGTCGGCGCGCTCAATGGCCTGCTGGGCACGAATAACACTGTATTTCTCGATTTTGTCCTCGACTCTGCTCTTGCGGCGCATACCTGCGGTGTCAATGAAGAGGTACTTGCCTTGCTCGTTCTCGAAGTAGCTGTCAACCGCGTCGCGGGTGGTGCCTGCAACGTCGCTTACGATTACGCGGTTCTCGCCGAGAATGTAGTTGGTGAG
>JAFXFT010000177.1 GCA_017513385.1 Oscillospiraceae bacterium
AGGTCGCCAACTGCCTCGAAGAGGATAACGAGGTAGGAGCAGATGTCGGGAGTGTAAAGCTGACCGTGGTTGAGGAACATGGTGGTATCGTCAAGACCGGTCTCATCGCCGTGATAGAGCATGGGCATTCCCTTGCCATAATCGTCGCGGTAGTTCATGAACCAATCGCCCCATTTGCCTATGCCCTTGTACATATACTCAAGGGTTTCTGTGGGAACTTCCTTGGCGAGGTCGTGATGCTTCATGATCTGCTTGAGTGCCCAACCGTGGACGGGAGGCTTAATCATAATGTTCTCGTATGCGGAGTCATCATAGCTGTCGGAAAGCTGACCTTCTTCGCTTGCGCGGGCGAGAGGTCCAAGCAGCAGGTCGATAGCGGTGTCAAGATCCTCCTGCAGAGCAACTGCGTTCTGACACATCTGCCACTGAGAAGCCATAACGCCTGCGAACATCTGGATCATGGTGTGCTTTGCGTAGCCGTAGGGGGAGGTGAGGTAGGTCCAAAGGGTGTATTCTGCGTTCAGACGACCCTGCTCAAGGGGCTCGATGAACTTGGGCATCTTGCCGTAGAACTCGTCCCACTCAGCCTGCATGGATGCGCGAGCATCTTCGTAGGCGGGATAGCTGTCGCGGACGAAGCCGCCGTAGGGGAACTCCTCCATTACCAGAGTGAAGGTGCCGTCGGGACCGGGATAGGTGCGGCCCTGAACGAAGTCACTGGCGAGGGTTTCCCAGTTCCAGTACTTTTCACCCTTGTTGAAGTCGAAAGCGGAGCCGTTGAGGGGCTTGAAAATGAAAGCGGAGGTGAGGCGGAAGAATGCCTCCCATGCGCCGTCCTTGCGGGGATGTACGGTCTCGTGCTGAACCATGGTCTTTTCAAAGAGCAGACCCATGCCGGGGTCACCCTGTGCCATAAGCTTGGTCTTGTCGGCAAAGGTGAAGCGGATATTGCCGTGCTTGGTGACAATAGTCAGCTCAGCGGGAACAGCCTCGATGGTGAAGGGCAGCTTCTTGCCGTCAAAGGTGGGATAAATATCGATCATCTTGCTCTTTTCGGGAGCTCTTGCTGCCATACCGTGGCAGGTGCCGAGATAAAGGCTGGTGAGACCGAAGTCAACACCCTGCTGGAACAGACCAAACCATGCGCCGCTGCGCTTAAACATGGTACCGGCTATGGAAACGCGATTGTCAGACATAATATACCTTCTTTCAGTGTAATGGATTTATGATGTCAGTATAACATGTACCTCGTGTTTGTTCAAGAAATATACACCAGCGGAAACCTTTAGTTTATTAAATTGAACAGAGTTTATTGTTGCAGGTAAATAATGTATATGATAACATGAAATTAATAAAATATTAATAAGAGGAGTGGCACACATGATAAGAAAAGCAACCGTAGAAGGCGGCGTAGTACGCGGCATACCCGCTGCCGATCCCCGCATTACAGCGTTCAAGGGCATTCCCTTCGCAGCACCTCCCGTAGGTGAAAATCGTTGGCGTGCTCCCCAGCCTGTCATTCCCTGGGAAGGCGAGCTGGACTGCCTTACTTTCCGTCCTATCAGTATGCAGCATATCCCCGGCCTCGATAAGGACAATATCTACAGCCGTGAGTGGAATGTAGACCCTGAGATCCCCATGGATGAGGACTGCCTCTATCTTAACGTATGGACTCCCGCAAAGTCTCCCGATGAGAAGCTGCCCGTTTACGTTTGGTTCTTCGGCGGTGGTCTCAAGGAAGGCAACCCCGCAGAGATGGAATTTGACGGCGAGCGCCTTGCCCGCCGCGGCATAGTTGTAGTTACTCTTAATTACCGTCTTAACTGCTTCGGCTTCCTTGCTCACCCCCAGCTTACCAAGGAGCAGCCTGATGCGCCCTCCAACTTCGGTCACCTCGACCAGCAGGCCGGTGTACGCTGGGCAAAGCGCAATATAGCAGCCTTCGGCGGCGACCCCGACAACATCACTATCGGCGGACAGAGCGCAGGCGGCGGCAGTGTATGCGCCCAGCTGACTTCTCCCCAGAACGAGGGTCTGTTCCAGCGCGCCATTATCCAGAGCGGTATCATGGCCGGCGTTTACGGCACATTCTTCCCCGGCGCAAAGAACAGCTTTGCAGCGGCCGAGGAGCAGGGCGAGCGTTTCTTTGAGTTCCTTGGTGTAAAGACACTTGAAGAGGCAAGAAAAATCGACGCGGTCACCCTGCGCGATAAGTGCGAGGAATTCGGCGCAATGTTCGGCACCACCCAGGACGGCGTTTTCCAGACCGGAGATGCCAATATCAATATCATGAAGGGCAACAACTGGCGCGTGCCGCTTATGATAACCCGTACCGAGGACGTTCGCCATGGGTCTTATGTCCATGGACAAGGAGGATTTCAAGGCCAAGGCTGTTGAAATCTTCGGTGAGGACGCGGACGAATTCATGCGCATCTGCTCAGGTGAGCACGGCGAGGCTGTGAAGAAGTCCTTCGCAAACGGACTTGAAATAGCTATCCGCTCCCTTGCAAAGCAGCGCAAGACTCTCGGCATTGACGATCCTGTTTATTACGCTATATTTGACGCCGAGATCCCCGGCTGGGATAATCCCGGAACCTTCCACAGCGTAGACCTGTGGTTCTACTTTGAAACTCTGGCAAAGTGCTGGCGTCCCTTCGTGGGCAAGCATTATGACCTGTCCCGCAAGATGTGCAACTACTGGGCAAACTTCATCCGCAGCGGCGACCCCAACGGCAATGATGCCGACGGCACTCCCATGCCCGAGTGGAAGCCCTTCACCGACGATGAGCCCAACCTCATGCGCTGGGGCGACACCGTCGAGGCAGTGGTTGAAGGACCCGACGCACTCCATGCACTGCTGGCAAAGACTTATCTTAAGAAGAACATAAACGGCTAAAATGATGAAACCCGAGGGAGCATCGCTCCCTCGGGTTTATATTTGTGCCTATTTAATCCTGTCGGGCTTGAAGCACATCTGCTCCCACATGGCGGGTGCTTCAATATGCTCAATAATTCTGTCTCCGTCGAACTTTTCGAGTATTGCCGTACCGCCCATGCGGTGATATGAGCCGCGGAAGCCAAGCAAATAGAACATAATTGCTAAAGGTCTGCCGACAATGTCTGTCATAACCTGTCTTTCTACTTCCTCGCTGCCTTTTTTATAGGTAATGCGGTAGTGTATATTTTGTTCATTGTCGTTGTAATCATACACAAGTGTTCCGGCAACATGGCGCTTTGTATAGGAATCCTTGATGAAATCTTTTTCTTCGTAGGTCAAATGCTTGAACGCATCGCCCGTCAGGATTTTTCCATCTTTAGCGAGCATAAAGATTGGTGTGGTTTTATATCCGTCCTTTTTGTTGGCATAAATATATGAGGACACAACAACATAATCTCCGATTTTTGCTCTGCCCCAATACCAATCGTTCATAAGGAGTATCATCAGCTTGTTGCCCCAATTATGGTCATGGTAACCGGTGCCGCAAAGCGCAATGGTTTCTTCCTTTGTTTTTAAGTTTCCGTTTACTGTTCCTTCGGGAACAGCCGGAAGCCAGGCAAAGAAATCCTTTTTGCCAAAATAGATATGTCCCGAATCGGGACGCCAGGAGGGAACGCTTGCGTCCAATGTCAGGTGACATTCCGCCTCATCATTCTTGAAGTAGATGTCATAGTGACTTAAGTTGCCTTTGATATAGCAGTCACCAATTCTGACATCGCAGCCATCTTTGGAAAAACTATAATCTTTAGACCACAGTTCTGTGCGAAGCTCCTTGCCGTTGGGATTGATGTAGTTCAGCGAAACGTAGGGCTTGAAATTCTTTGCAAAAGATGTGACTTGTTTAGTGTAAAAAACAATTACGAGGCTGGAACCATCGGCATATTTGGAATCAAAATACCACCACTCATAATTGCCTGACTTTTCCTCGCTGCGAAGACCGTCTTCGAATATCTGCACATTTTCTGTTAACCCGAGTTCAGCGGGCTTTAATAATCTTACTTCACCCATATAATGACCCCTAACAAATTTTGTTTGTTGCTAAGATTACTTTATCATATTTTTCGTTTTTGTTCAACGCTGATAATAAGTATGGATCGTGCGTCATTTTTTGTATTGTACAGCAGGGGGAGCATGGTGTAAAATATAGAAAAAACCTGCGGAGGTACACAGATGAACAAGCTTATTGCGGAAACCAAATCACGGATTTTTGAGGGCATTATGCCCATGGATCTTGAGACTATGCTGGGCTGCATCGGTTATCATATCGGCAGCTATAAAAAGGGCGAGATAATAGCCTTTGAGGCGGAAAATATCCGCCATGTGGGAATAGTCCTTACAGGTGCGGTGGATATGGTCAAGGAGGACCTGTGGGGCAACCGCACTATGATCGTGCGTATGCGCAAGGACGAGCTTTTCGGCGAGACCTTTGTTTGCGGCGCGGTAAATACCTCCGTGGTTACATTTTCCGTATCCGAGGACGCGCAGATACTTTTCCTGCCCTTTGACCGCGTAATGAACAGCTGCACCAACACCTGCGTGTTCCACCATCAGCTTATTGAGAACATGGTGCGCGTTATCGCCATGAAAAATCTTGAGCTTATGCGCAAGGTCGAGGTCGTGTCCAAGAAGAACCTCCGCGAGAAGATACTGGCATATCTGTCCCTGCAGGCGCAGCTTCACGAAAGCAGATATTTCGAGATACCCCTTGGACGTATCGAGCTTGCGGATTATCTCTGTGCCGACCGCAGCGCCCTCACCCGCGAGCTTTCCAAAATGAGGGACGAGGGAATAATAGATTACGATAAAAATATGTTCCGCGTATTTTAAGCGGGGCTTTGGCTTAGATTGGTTTTGTTGAAAATTTGAGATATACAGTTCGACAAAATTGAATTTGACGAACAGATAGTATGTGGAAAATTACACATTTGTTTGATATAATATTGTTAGAAAAATTTGAATATGGCGAACAGAGTAAGCGGGAGGTTTATATCATGATTTTTAAAAATGGTTCCGGCTGGAAAGCCTGTTTTGATGAAAATAGCGGAAGATATTTCGGTGAATATGGCGGATTCCAGGAATATCATCTTTTTGAAATAACAAAAGAAATATTCGACCGACTTGACAACAAGATGGTTGAGAGCTATGCAGGCAGCATTATGCATGAAGGAAGACATATGTATATGGCTGTTGATGACCGCTGCGGACCTCCTTATACCATTATTTTCGATGATGACTATGAAAAACTTTGCCCTTGGGCAAACGTTATAAAAAGCGGAAAGGTCTGGCCGGATAAGCTTACTGATGCAGTTGTTGAAATATTTGAATCTGAAAAGCACAACCGCGAACAGCGAAGAGAGAAATGCGAACTGAAAAACAAATAATAGTTCTTTCAAATTCCAATTTGTCGAACAATTTGAAACAAATGAGGCACCACAGAGCTAAAAACCCTGTGGTGCCTTTTCCTATACCCGTATGTAACGGAGCGCCGTATTTGACGCTCCATAGAGAGAAAATCAAAGTGTAATAAGTGTGCCGCTTTCGTTGCGCATTGCCTGCGGCGCTTTTTCCAGCGATGCAATAACGGCGCGCTTGCCCCAGCCGCTTTTTACAAAGCTTACGGCAGCCTCCACCTTGGGCAGCATGGAGCCTGCACCGAACTGACCGGAACGAATATACATCTCCGCTTCGCCGCTGCTCATGGTCTTCAGCTC
The DNA here is from genome assembly GCA_017513385.1 of Oscillospiraceae bacterium. Lineage (GTDB taxonomy): Bacteria > Bacillota > Clostridia > Oscillospirales > Oscillospiraceae > RGIG6375. The sequence continues at coordinate 5,710 of JAFXFT010000177.1, forward strand.
CTCCTGCTCGGGAGTTCCGAAGTTTATGCAGACGTGGTCAACTGCGGTGAGGATAAACAGATAATCTGCGCCTACTACCTCTGCCAGCTTGGCGGAGGCGAAGTCCTTGTCGATAACGGCGGAAACTCCGTGGAGATCGCCGTCTTTGTCGCGGGTCACGGGTATGCCGCCGCCCCCGCAGGCGATAACGATATACTCGTTGTCCAACAGATTGAGAATTGACTTGCGC
>JAFXFT010000178.1 GCA_017513385.1 Oscillospiraceae bacterium
CCCGACTCCTCAACCAACCCTCGCGTCATAATTCCGTGAGCGGTCAGCAGGTCGTCCACAGAATACGGGTTAAGCTCATCCAGCCGCTCATAAATCTCGTAGGCATTCCTGACCTCAGCAATATCCTTGGGTGGTGCCAGTACCTGCTTGCCGTTTAGAACCGCCGTCACCTGCTCCAGGGTGAGCGTATTCTGCTCAATCGCCAAAGAGCCGTGGATCGTGCGGATACGGTTTGTCCGCCGCAAGGTGGGGTTAGCAGAAAGCTGATTTGCATAGGTCAGTTTGCCCACCAGCTCGGCAATTTCTGCCACTTGATGTATCATCGTATTTGTAATTTCAAAAGGAGGTTTCTTGTTTCGCATCAACTTACCTCTATAGGAATAGATTATATAAATATTATACCACACATCGCTCAAACCATCAATCAAAAAATCGGATTTTGATTGATGGATGATTGTTTCGTACCAAAATATTTGACAATTCGGTACGAATAGAGAGGAAAAGAATATTTGCCACAACAAAGGTGCTGTTGAACGATATCGGTACCGAATACTTTGTCTCGATGTAAATGGTCGGACCAATGCCGCGCGACAAAATAAAAAATATCGGCAAGATAAAAGAGGGTTTACCAGTAGGCGGTAAACCCTCTTCGAGTCAGTGGCTATGTGATTATAGCCTGGTTTTGAACGATGCTGAATCGTTCTTATCATCATCACGTTCCCGTAGCCCCGCCACAAACACCGCAATAGCCACACTTGCACCCTTGACGAACAGGGCGATCGCTTGGGCTATTGCGGCGGGAATCATTTTACTGTGCAGCTGCTGCGGCTTACGATAAGGGCTGCGAGAGTGAGGACGAAGCCCAAAACAAACCAAAACATATGGTCACTTCCTTTCCTTGACCCGCCTGTAAAAGGTGGTCTTTGTCATATTCAGCCGCCTCATGGCCTCAACGGCGCTTAGCTCGCCCTTGCGCCACAAGGCGGTTATTTTATCGAACTCCGGTACGACCTTGGGCGGTCTGCCGGTGTACTTTCCCTGCGCCTTGGCGATGGCGATACCTTCACGCTGGCGCTGGAGAATATACTCTCGCTCCAACTCGGCAACGGCGCCGAAGATGGTGAGCATAAACTTGCCGCTGGGTGTGGTGGTATCGATTGCCTCTTTCTTTGATACGAACTCCACGTTCTTCTCGCGCAGTCTCTCCACCAGCTCCAGCAGGTCGCGGGTATTGCGGGCAAAACGGCTGATGGATTCCACGATGACCGTATCGCCCTCGCGGACGAAGCTCATCATGCGCTGCAGCTCCGGCCTGTCCATGGATTTGCCGCTCATGCGATCAATAAACACCTGCTCCACGCCAAGCTCCTGCATCAGCACCTCTTGACGTGCCGTGTTCTGGTCGGTTGTGCTGATGCGTATGTACCCTATTTTCAAAGATACTACCTCCCGATAAAACAATAATCCCGACCTGCACCTATCGGTGTAAGTCGGGATCTCAATATTATTTTAGTCTAAAAGCTCTGCTGCGCGTAAGGAAACCTGCTTTTCAATCAAGGCAAGTCGTTCCGGCGGCAGATTGTAACGGCTGTGTCGCTTAAGTCTAAAGTTCAACAATTTCCGCAAACGATTTCTGTCCTCGTGAGTCATAACGGCTTTTGCTTCTGTCACAAAATCGTCGTAGACACATGGCAGCAACGTGGCGGCATATTTCTTCATGCCGTTTTCGCTTTCAAGTGCATCCTTGCCTGCCATGGAAAACAAGGCGTTTCCGTGGTCGAAAAGCGGCGCAGGTGCAACGATTTGATTTGTGCGGCTGTCTACAAGAACGCCGAAGTTTCCGTAGTGGCGGTCCGTGTTGTAAATCACGGCGTCGAACAGAATCATTTCATTCAGGGCTCGAGTAAAAGCCTCACCCTGCTCAGCGTAGAATTCCCTGACAGCCTTCATGCCGCCGGTTTTGACAAGTCTGCCAATAGGCACGAAGGACAGCTCCTTGCTGGTGAAAATGTCGCACACGGAGCAAAGTCGGTCGCGCCATACACTGAGGGTATATGGAATTGCATTTACCTCAAGCAGCTTTGCAATTTCCGAGGCGTAAAACTCTGAATAAGGCTCATTTCCCAAATTGGAAGCACCCTCGGTGCCGCCCTTATACAGCTTGATAACGCCCTCTCTGCGCCAGCACTTGGGGAGCATACCATTAGTGGTAAATTCCGGGCTGGAGGTCATACCGGATGGGTGATCGCTTCCGTATCCGGTGAATGCAATCAGACCAAGAATACGGCTGAATCGGTTTTCGTAGAGGTTGAATTTTTCAAAGCTACCATCAAAACCCGCTTCTGTGACCCAATAGCAGTCATTAAGAGAAAGTCCTTTAGAGGCCTTGATAATATCCAGCGGTCGGTTGGGACTCAAACCCATGGTAGCCAGCAGGGAATTGACATAAGCGCGGTTTTTGGGAACGGTGCGGTGACGAATCCACGATGTCACAGCTTCAGCGCTGTTGTCGGTCAAATCAAGCGGAAGCAGCTTGCGATTTTCAGTTGTCCATAATACTTTGATGTTGCTTTCTGCTCCATCGTCTGCAGAAAACTGCAGTACCGGAGTATCGAAATGTCTGATTTCGTAATTCATCGCCTTCACCTCACTTATAGAATCAATTACATTGTAACAGCTGTAGTCTTGTGTAAAAAAGTGTTTTTGATACACGGAAGAAGTGCTTGTGATATTTTAAGCGTTTTTATTGTAGCATACCCCCACCCAAATAGCAAGTGACCCATTTGGGTAAGGGTAGAAATCGGAACGACCCAAAGCTCTAAAAACAACTTAAATGGGACGCTTTTTCACCGTTCCATATGGGTGTACCCTAATGGGTCACTGATCTGTCAGTACAAGCACGAGATCATCACCCAACGGCAGGAATATCTCCGGGAAGTGGAAACGCTCGGCGTATCGCTTAATCTGCTCATCGGATAGGGACGCGAAACGCTCACTGTCTGCGGGCACAGTGCAGAGAAAGAATGTGCCGTGGACAATGTCACCGATTTCTCTAATCTGTCGATTCATTGGCAATCCATTAATCTTGCCCTCGTCGTTGCAGATAAGTGCCACAGGTTCCTCGAAGGGATAAACTGCTTGTATTAGTCCGCCCACGATTTTCTGCATTGATTCCAAACTGCCATCTATCTCACGAACAACTGGCAGCTTGCCTGTTTCGACAACCAATACCCTCATAGTTCACCTGCCAATTCATAGTCATACATTATCTCTTCAACCTCTGCCGGAGTAAATCCTTCGCCCAACAGAAAGTCCACATACTCCTGCGAGTAGCCTAAACTTCCTGCTACAGATTTCAGGTCTTCTATATAATCGTCCTCTGTGTACATAAATCGATGAGCGTATGGCTGCCAATAGCAACGGTAAAGCTTTCGGGTATCAAAACTGGATCTTTCGATTTTGCCATTGCAGTCTATTTTCAATATCTCACCACAAGATATATACAGTTCTGCTGGCCTGCCAAGGCGGTAGGGCATGTGTGCGAGTGCATCTGCAAGTATCTCACTGGTAGAGGCATAAAGATAAACACCGCTGCTTGGAAAATGGCAAATACACATGGGATTATCTCCACGGACGAAGTACAGGGAATCATCCTTGTCAAGAACAGTAATGGTGAACGTGCCCTCCAGCTTTTCGGCCATATGTGCCAGGGTTTTGAAGTTCACTTCGCCCTCAGCCTCAAGAAGCTGAACTGCGATGTAGCTGTCAGTTTCTATGTGAGTTCTCGGCAACTTCAGCTTACGACGTAGCTCATGGTCGTTGTATATCATACCGTTGTGAGCAAGGGCGAAAGGTTCCGTTCCCGCAGTTCCGATGAACGGGTGAGCATTGAAGTCGAATTTCTTGTCACCCTGAGTAGCAAGTCGGGTATGACCCATAGCTGCGAGAGTATCGCTGTGCATATGGAACTGTAGCTTTCTGCCGGGGATGGGGCGTTTGTAAATGCAGATATCCCCGCTTCTGCTATAAGCAACACCGGTGGCGTCGGTGCCTCGTGCTTCCGCGGCAGTAGCGAGGATATGAAGTATCTGAGATTTCTGTTTTCCACTGAGACGACGGTTGGGGTCAAGTAATCCAAAAAGACAGCACATTATATCTCCGCCTCGCTTTCCACCGGTTCATTTATGTAGAGCTGACGTTCCTTGAGATAGCGCACCAGCTCCGGTTCGGTGCAGCCAAGGGCGAATGTGCTCCAGCTCATGTTCTCAAGTTCTTCGTCCGACATGAACAGAGCAAGGTCGCAAAGTCTGTCCACAAACTGCAGAGAGGCCACAAAGGTGTTGTATTTCAAAGTACCTCGAAATACACGTATTTCTATGGTGTCTTCATTGGTGAGATTGACACAGGTATAGCGACTGTTGCCGGTTTCATATTTGGCATGGTCAAGTATCTCCTTGGGACGGTTACGGAATCCGTAACGGGATGCCCAACGTTCGAGCTGTCGCTGAGTGCGACGGCTGAATTTGAGTATCTCAGGCCAGAATTTCTCAAACAGGTAGAGGATACGTGCGATACATTCGTCCTGCATTTCCATTGTTGAGCCGAAGGCAGTACGATTTACATGGATATGCAAACCACAGGTACGAGCCTGATGGCTGGTGTAGCCAAGTTCGCGAAGTTTGTCCAGTACAGCAGACCAAGGGATCTCCTTGAGGTGATACTCAAGAGTAGCCGGGTGGCTGACCGCCTCCCAACCGTCGGAGAGACTTCCGTCATGCTTGGCATAGATTCGTTCCAAGCAATTGGTGTTAGCTATTGCAAGAACAGTGTCAGCCTTACTGTCCAGCTCACCGCCATCGTCTACTTCCAGCTCTATGCCGAAGTAACGGCTGCCTTCGCCGTAGAATATAGGCTCAGGCTTGTAGTAGTAATCGTGGATAACACGCTTGCAGCGCTGGGAGTAATAACTGCCGCAGTAAGCCTCGTAGTCATCGTCATCGATGTAGTGCGCGTCATCGTTGTGAATGATGCGTCCACAGCGGCAGCAGGTGGTGTAGGCCGCCTCATAGCAGCGGG
>JAFXFT010000179.1 GCA_017513385.1 Oscillospiraceae bacterium
GAGAAGCTGGCCGATATGGGCTATGATCCCGGCCTCTATCATCCCTCTCCCTACACCGCCATCAAGGTTCCCGTATTCTCCTTTGAGAAACTCGTGGACGTTGATACCCACCTCGGACCCGAGATGAAGTCCACCGGTGAGGTCCTTGGTATCGGCAAGGATCTGAACGAGGCTCTGTATAAGGGTCTGCTGGGTGCCGGCTATAAGATGCAGAAGAGCGGCGGCATTTTCCTCACCGTCCGCGACAGCGATAAGCCCGAGATAGTGGATATCGCCAAGAAGTTCCACAACCTTGGCTTCACGCTCTATGCTACCTCCGGCACCGCCGAGGTGCTCAGAAGAGCAGGTTTCAGCTCCATCGTTGTCCGCAAGATCTATGAGGATCCCGAGAATAACAGTATGTCCCTGCTGGAGAGCGGTAAGATCAATTACATCGTTTCCACCTCCGCAAGAGGCCGCGAGCCCGCCAAGGACAGCGTGAAGATCCGCCGCAAGGCAAGCAGCCTCGGCATCGCCTGCCTGACCTCCATTGATACCGCAAACGCTCTTGCAGATATCCTCATGAGCCGTTACAGCGAGATCAATACCGAGCTGGTAGACCTGAACAATATGCGCCACAGCAAGACCAAGCTTGAGTTCACCAAGATGCAGGGCTGCGGCAATGACTACATCTACATTGACTGCTTCGAGCGCGAGGTAAATTCCCCCGAGTCCCTGGCTGTATTCCTGTCCGACAGACATTACGGCGTAGGCGGCGACGGCATTATCCTCATCGAGAAGTCCAAGGTAGCCGATGCCAAGATGCGTATCTTCAATCTGGACGGCAGCGAGGGCACCATGTGCGGCAACGGTATCCGCTGCGTTGGTAAGTACCTCTACGATTCCAGAAATCTGAAGAAGAAGGCTATGACCATCGAGACCAAGAGCGGCATTAAGCAGCTCAAGCTCGTCACCAAGAACGACAAGGTCATGCGCGTAAGCGTAAATATGGGAAAGGCTGAGCTTGCTCCTGCCAATATTCCCGTTCTGCTGGACGGCGAGAACGTCATCAACCGCAAGGTTAACATTGGCGGCAATGACTATAAGATCACCTGCGTAAATATGGGTAACCCCCACTGCGTAGTATTCCGTGACGATGTTGACGGTCTTGACCTTGCCAAGGTCGGTCCTCTCTTCGAGTCTAATCCCATGTTCCCCGAGCGTGTGAACACCGAGTTCGTAAGCATCGTGGACAAGCGAACCATCAAGATGCGCGTCTGGGAGCGCGGCAGCGGCGAGACTCTCGCCTGCGGTACCGGCGCCTGCGCCGCCGCAGTTGCAGCAACTCTCAACGGCTTCTGCGAGAAGGGCGAGGATATCCGCGTAATGCTGGCAGGCGGTGAGCTGACCATCAACTACACCGATGATCGCGTCACCATGACCGGCTCCGCCGAAAAGGTATTCGAAGGCTCTGTTGAGTTCTAAGTAAATAAAAATCGACGCTTCAATCGAAGCGTCGATTTTTTTGTGACGTTTTAAACAAAGCTCATAGGGCTGCGGCGTGCCTCAGCCGCAAGGAACGCGGCAAGAATCACGTTTATAGGGAGCGCCGCCCGGTCGCTCCGTTGATACAATAAGCCTGTAACCATTGTATCGTAGGGAACGGTCTTGACCGTTCCGCTTGCAGATATACTACCCGTAAGTGATGAAGCTTTAGTTTCAAGGTTAGCCTTCCCCTTGAGGGGAAGGTGGCCGAGCCTGCGGGGTCGGATGAGGTGTGTAAATGACGATATAAATATGACGGACGAGCGATATCACCCCGCAACGTACGCGGCAAAGCCAACTATGAGCGTCATCGTTATTACTGAAAGCAGCGTTGAAATCGCAACGCAGCTTGCGGAAAGCTCCGCTTCGCCGCCGTATTTGGAGGCGTACATCGTTCCCATTGCGGCTACGGGAGCACTGGCAGAGATAACGCAGGAAATAAGCAGCGTGCCTCGTATGCCAACAAGATAGAGCGCACCCAGCATAAGCAGCGGCATTATAAGAAGCCTTGTCACAAGCATTATGTATTCGCCCTTGCTGCGCAGCACTTTTTTGAAATCAAGGTTCGCCATGTGGTAGCCTATAATCATCATGGGAACGGGGGTGTTCAGTGCGGCGAGATATTCAATGGGCTTGCCGATAATGTCGGGCAGATCCACCTGCAGGAAGAAGAGGATAAGACCCACGGTCACGCTCAGCGTGCCGGGATTGATAATGGCCTTCTTCACGGAGATGCGCTCCTTGCCGTTGCACATGAGGGCAAGGCCGTAAGTCCAAAGGAAAATGTTGAACGCGGCAATGTAGGACGCGCCGTAGAATACGGCCTCCTTGCCAAGCAGCGCCTGCTGCAGAGGCAGGGACATATACCCGCAGTTGGAGAATACTATACCGAAGCGGAATACACTGCGGCGAGCCTTGTCCTTGTCACGGATGAGCAGTATTCCGAGAGAAATGGCCACAACGTGGCAAACTATGGCGGCAGCTGCGGAAATGAAAAATCCCTTGATAAGAGCGGGATTATATTCCTGCTGGAATGAGTTTATGAAAAGGCAGGGAGTGACAACATAGAGCATGAGCTCGGTTATGCTCTTGATTCCCTCGGGAGTGAGTATCTTGACCTTTCGGGCGGTGAAGCCGATGGCTATCAGCACAAAAAGTATCAGCACCTGTAGGCCGACTATCTGAAAACTTTGAAGCATAGGAAAAACCTTCTTTTTGTTAGATTACGAAACCGCCGCTTACGCCGAGTATCTGACCGGTGATAAAGCGAGCCTTGTCAGATGCGAGAAAGCTTACCGCTTCTGCAACATCGGAGGGCTGACCTATAACACCGAGGGGAGTTTCCTCGGCTAAAGCTTCGCGTTCGTCAGGTGAGAAGCGAGCCATCATGTCCGTTTCAATGCAGCCGGGAGAAACCGCGTTGACGCGAATGCCCGAGGGACCAAGCTCCTTGGCGAGAGCCTTGGTCAGTCCGATAATTCCTGCCTTTGTTACCGAGTAAGCAGCTTCGCAGGACGCGCCAACCTCGCCCCACATGGAGGCAATGTTGATAATGCAGCCGCTTTTCTCGCGAACCATGGCGGGTATAGCAGCCTTACAGCAGTTGAAAGAGCCTGTAAGGTTGGTGCCGATAAGCTCGTTCCAGCGCTCGAAGCTAAGGTCGGTAAAAAGACCGTATTCGCCGATGCCTGCATTATTGACCAGCAGGGAAATCTCGCCCAGCTCGGCGCGGATTTTCGTGAACATAGCGTCTACATCGGCAGGGGAGGCAACGTCGCCGCCTACTGCAATGCCGTTTATTTCGTCAGCCAGTGCCTTCGCGGCATCTGCGGAGCGATTGTAGTTGATAGCCACGCGCCAACCGTCGCGGGCAAGAGTGCGGCATATTTCGCGGCCAATCCCGCGAGAGCCACCGGTGACCAGTGCAATCTTTTTCAGTGGAAACAACTCCTTTGTCGAAAGCTGTTTTATGATTATATAATAAAAATGCTTGACAACATCTTCTGTATGTGTTATTATATCATAGCAATCGGGAAAACGAAAGCATTATTTTATATCGCGGGGTAGAGCAGTTCGGTAGCTCGTCGGGCTCATAACCCGGAGGTCATGTGGTTCAAATCCCATCCCCGCAACCATGGTTGGCGACCAATTTAGATACATCGCCCGAAAACCCTGAAACCACAAGGGTTACTTCTTATAGGTACAATTTGTGAACCATGGGGGTAACACTGGTACGGGACAAGAAAATCTGCAAGTTA
>JAFXFT010000180.1 GCA_017513385.1 Oscillospiraceae bacterium
AGATCGCTCACGATCTGGCAAACGCAGGTCTGAATGATTACGGTAAGCCCTTCGGCTTCCAGACCTTCATCAACAGAGCTACCGATGAGCGCCGTGAAAGTGGGAAGAGCTGGGCATCTCCCCCCGTGCCGTTGACCGTGAGGTCACCGAGTCCATGCACATGTGCCACATGGGTGTTCAGGCTGATCCCGAGTCCTTCGTAAGACAGTCCATGAGAGTTGGTCTGGCTGACGGTTGGGGCGGCTCCATGATGGGTACTGAGTTCTCCGATATCATCTTCGGTACTCCCACCCCCATCGAGACTGAGGCTAACCTCGGTGTTCTCAACAAGGACATGGTCAACATCGTTGTTCACGGCCACGATCCTTCCGTTTCTGAGGCTGTCGCAGTTATCGCTGAGACTCCCGAGATGATCGCAAGAGCTAAGGCTGTTGGCGCAAAGGGCATCAACATTGTTGGTCTCTGCTGCACCTCCAACGAAGTCACCATGCGTCACGGTATTCCCATGGCCGGTAACTTCCTCCAGCAGGAAAACGCTATCCTCACCGGTGCTGTTGAGCTGATCGTTGTTGACGTTCAGTGTATTTTCCCCGCAATCGGCCCCCTGAGCAAGTGCTTCCACACCAAGTTCATCTCCACCTCTCCCAAGGCTAAGATCCCCGGCTCCGACTTCATCCTCGTTGAGCCCCACAATGCTGAAGAGGCTGCTATCACCATCGTTGGCACCGCTATCGACAACTTCGCTAACAGAGACGAGTCCAAGGTCTTCATTCCTGAGCACAAGGAAAAGGCTATGGTTGGTTACTCCTGCGAAGCTATCATCGGCGAGCTGGATGGCGTTACCAACTCCTTCGTTGACGAGCCCGGCACCTACAAGCCCCTCATCGAGGTTATCAAGGCCGGTGTTCTCCGTGGTGCTGTTGGTATCGTTGGCTGCAACAACCCCAAGGTAAGAGCTGACTATTCTCACATCGAGATCATCAAGGAACTCATCAAGAACGACATCATCGTTGTTACCACCGGTTGCTCCGCTCAGGCTGCTGCTAAGGCCGGTCTGATGGACTACGAAGCCAAGGAACTCTGCGGCGATGGTCTGAAGAGAGTTTGCGATCTCGTTGGTATTCCTCCCGTACTGCACATGGGCTCCTGCGTTGACATCTCCCGTATCCTGAACCTGGTTCACACCGTAGCCAAGGAGTGGGGCATCGATGTTACCCAGCTGCCTGTTGTAGGCTGCGCTCCCGAATGGATGAGCCAGAAGGCTGTTTCCATTGCTAACTACGTTGTCGCTTCCGGTCTGGACACCTACCTCGGTATCGAGCCTCAGGTTAAGGGCTCCGACGAGATGATGCACCTGATCACCGACGGCAGCAGAGATATGGTTGGCGCCGGCTACATCATTGAGATGGATCCCGCTAAGCTCGTAACCGCTATGATCGACGGTATCGAAGCTAAGAGAACCGCTCTCAACATCTAATCACACGAAATTTACTGAAAATCAAGAGGGACATTACGAATGAAAATTGCCGTTACAGGTAAGGGTGGCGTAGGTAAAACTACAGTGTCCTCTATCCTAGCAAGACTTTATGCCGACGAAGGTCATAACGTCCTTGCTGCCGACGTAGACCCCGATGCAAATCTCGGTCTGGCTCTCGGCTTCTCCATGGATGAGCTGGACGCAATAACCCCCATATCCAAAATGAAAGACCTTGCAAACGAAAGAACCGGTGCTGACGAAACCGGAATGGGTAAGTTCTTCAAGATCAACCCCAAGGTAGACGACATCCCGGACATCTATGCTAAGGAAAAGAACGGCGTAAAGCTGCTCGTTCTCGGAACGGTTGACGTTGCCGGAGGCGGCTGTGTTTGCCCGGAGCATGTTATCCTCAAGCGCCTTATCTCCCATCTGGTTCTGCAGCGTGATGACGTTGTAATCCTGGATATGGAAGCAGGCCTTGAACACCTGGGCAGAGGCACCACATCCTTCATGGACAGGTTCATCGTTGTCGTTGAGCCCGGTGCCCGAAGTGTTCAGACATTTCATAACGTTAAGCGTCTTGCATATGACCTTGGTGTAAAGAAGGTCGAAGCAGTCGCAAATAAGGTTAGAACTGAAGCTGATGAGGAATTCATTCGCAAGAATATTCCCGAAGACGAGCTGTTAGGTATCATCCACTACAGCGGCGGCGTCATTGAGGCGGATCGCGAGGCTCAGTCTCCTTACGATTATGATCAGGACGTTGTTAGTGAAGTTCGTAAAATAAAAGAAAAACTTGATAAAACTTTGGAGGTATAACGGTGGCTACACTTATTGAAAGAGTATTTAGCGGCGCTGACGAAATGTACGGCATGGCCGAAAAGGCCCTTGCAGAAGCCGCAGCAAAATATGACGATTCTACCCCTGTTGCTTATCCCAATACTGCTTATTATCTTGAGTGCCTGTATGCTATGACCGGCCGCAAGAACCAGACCCTTGGCGAGCTCAAGGAGTCCATGGAATGGATCAAGAGCCAGATGACCCGCGAGAAGAGAACCAAGGACGTTTTCACTTCCGGTATCGCTACCGCTTGCGCAGCTGAGGTTATTGAAGCTGTTAAGTACATCGGCGGCGTAAACCCCTACGAGGGCACCCTTTACAACGGCCACATGAGCGACGCTGACGTTCGTGAGCTCGGTGTTCCCCTGGTTACCGGCGACATTCCCGGTTTCGTTCTCTTCATCGGTGCTGCTCCTTCCGACGAGAAGGCTGCTGAGCTGATCAAGTCCTACCAGTCCAAGTCCATTTACGTCTTCCTGATCGGTGAGATCATCGAGCAGGCAAACCGTGCAGGTGTTAAGATGGGCCACGCTGTCCGTATCTTCCCTGTCGGCCCCGACGTACATATGGCTACTCACGTTGTTTCCGTTGCTGTTCGTACCGCTCTTATCTTCGGCGGCCACGAGCCCGGCGACTACGAAGCAGTTAAGAAGTACACCTTCGAGCGTGTTAACGCTGCTGTTAACGCATTCGAGCCCGTTAACGATCTGACCGTTGCCTGCGGCGGCGGCGCTATCGCATACGGCTTCCCCGTAATCACCAACGATGACAACGACATGTGGAGAGTTCCCAAGTCCCTCATCGTTCAGCCTGACATCGACAAGTTCGTTGAGACCTCCATCGAGGCTCGCGGCATGAAGATCAAGGTTACCAACGTTGATATTCCCGTTGCTTATGCTAACGCATTCGAAGGCGAAATCATCCGTAAGGCTGACATGTTCGCTGAAGCAAACGGTACCACCAACGACTGCCTTGAGCTGGTTCGCACCGCTGACGCTGCTCACGTTGTTGACCACAAGATCGAAGTCATCGGTCCCGAAATCGACGTTCGCCAGCCCAAGAATCAGATCAACCTCTGCATGGTCGCCGAGGTTTGCGGCAAGAAGATGCAGCCCGACTTCGAGCCCGTATTCGAGCGTAAGTTCCACGCTTGGATCAACTGCATCGAAGGCGTAATGCACACCGGTCAGCGTGACCTTATCCGTATCCGTATCAGCAACGCAGCTTACGAGGCTGGCTTCCGCGCTGAGCACTTCGGTGAAGTTCTCTACGCTAAGATCAAGTCCGAGTTCGAGTCCGTTGTTGACAAGTGCCAGGTCACCATCTACACCGATCCCGAGAAGTGCAAGGAGCTCCGCGTTGAGGCTAACAAGATCTATGACGCCCGTGACGCACGTCTGGTCAGCCTGACCGACGAGAGCGTTAATGAGTTCTACTCCTGCGTCATGTGCCAGGCCTTCTCTCCCTCTCACGTTTGCATCGTAACTCCCGAGCGTCTCGGCCTCTGCGGCGCAGTTTCTTGGCTGGATGCTAAGGCAACCTACGAGCTGGACAACAACGGTCCTTGTAAGATCGTTACCAAGGGCGGTCTCCAGGACGAGCGTCTTGGCCGCTGGGATGACGTTGACGCTGTTGTTCACGCTCTCTCTCAGGGTGCTCTGGATCGCGTTACCATGTACTCCATCATGGAAGATCCCATGACCTCCTGCGGCTGCTTCGAGTGCATCTGCGGTATCGAGCCCTACTCCAACGGTGTTGCTATCGTTAACCGTGAGCACGCCGGTATGACTCCTCTTGGCATGACCTTCTCCGAAATGGCTTCTATGACCGGTGGTGGCGTTCAGACTCCCGGCTTCATGGGCCACGGTAAGCACTTCATCGCTTCCAAGAAGTTCATGTCCGCTGAGGGCGGCGTAGCCAGAATCGTATGGCTTCCCAAGGCTCTTAAGGACACCGTTGCTGACAAGCTCAATGCAACTGCTAAGGAACTCTACGGCATCGAGAACTTCACCGACATGATCGGCGACGAGACCGTTACCGAGGATCCCGAGCAGCTCCTCGCTTTCCTCACCGAGAAGGGTCACCCCGTTCTCAACCTCGAGCCCCTTATGTAATTAAGGCCTCATTGAGGAACTACGTTAAATAACGAACACCCCGAAAGCTCTAAGCTTTCGGGGTGTTTTTTCTATAAAGTTTATTCTGCAAACATAGCAGTAGATAAATATCTGTCACCTGTATCTGGCAAAAGCGCAACAATTACCTTTCCCTTGTTCTCGGGTCGAATTGCAAGCTGCGCAGCCGCCCAGACAGCTGCACCGGAGGTTATTCCCACAAGTACGCCCACGCTCTGCCCTATTTCACGTCCCGTGCGGTATGCGTCTTCGTCTGTTACGGTAATAATCTCGTCATAAATTTCCGTATCCAATACCTTAGGAACAAAATTAGCACCTATTCCCTGTAGTCCATGGCTGCCAAAATGCCCCTCAGAGAGCAGAGGTGATGAGGCAGGCTCAACTGCTACGATCTTCACATTGGGATTCATATTTTTAAGATACTTACCTACGCCGCTTATGGTACCGCCGGTACCGGCGCCCGCAACAAATATATCCACTTTACCATCGGTATCCTGCCATATTTCCGGACCGGTAGTATCGAAATGAGCCGCTGGATTTGCTGGATTGTCAAACTGTCCCGGGATAAAGCTGCCGGGAATCTCAGCAGCCAGCTCCTCAGCCTTTTTTATTGCACCACTCATGCCCTCTGCGCCGGGAGTCAGCACCAGTTCAGCGCCAAAAGCCTTCATAAGTGTGCAGCGCTCAACCGACATGCTATCAGGCATTACGATAATAGTTCTGTAGCCTCGTACAGCTGCTACAGATGCCAGCCCTATACCGGTATTTCCTGATGTAGGCTCAATTATTACAGCACCGGGCTTTATAAGCCCACGTTTCTCAGCATCATCAAGCATTGCCTTGGCAACACGATCCTTGGCAGAGCCACCTGGATTAAAGCACTCAAGCTTACCCAGCAGCTGCGCCTGCAGATCGTGCTTTTTAGAATAATTCGCCAGCTCCATGAGTGGTGTATTTCCTATCAATTCCTCTGCCGATCTATATATTTTCATATCACAAGCCTCCTAAAAAAGAAACTGAGAATTTTCTGACTGAAAATTCTCCGTTGTGCTTCCTAACCTAATCAGCGGAAAATGCAGATACGGCCAATAATGGGCAGTTCCTTTGCCTGACCCTTACAGCTGTTTACTATTCCGATAATCATGCAGACGATACTGAAGATATATCCTACGGCACCTGCGATCCATCCAAGAATAGGAATAATCATCACTACACTTGCTGCAAACATAAGTATCATAAGGACTAAACCCTGGTTTGCATGGAAACGAACAAACTGAGAATGAGGCTTTGCAACCAATGCAAAAATCATAAACAGAATGCCAAAATAGTTGAACAGGGACAGATACTTGGTTTCGGAAATATCAACCGCATCGTATTCTGCAGTGTGGTCAGTGTTTCTTGCACCAGCAGCCGGTGATGCACCGTCTACTACACTGCCGCAATTGGCGCAGAACTTTATGTTTTCTTCAAGCGGTGCACCGCAGTTTCTACAAAAGGCCATTTGTTATACCTCCATTTTAGTATTAAGCGCATCCTGCGCCTATTAATATATTAACGCAAACCGCATTCCTTTGCAATAACTTCCTTAGTTTTCAAAAGGGAATTTATGGTTGAGACCGTAATAATCGCGTACCTCCATAAATTCCTTCTGTACTGCTTCGCCGACAGGAACACCCTTGTCCTTGCGTTCTAACCAAACGAGATACTCCTTCTCGCCTGCCGTAAAAATACGGTCATGTCCGGGAGCTTTCTTCGATGCACAAAGCTCACGGAGTATATCTCCCGCGGTCTTTTTAAAGCTTTCGGCGCCCATAAACGCCTCTGTATCGATAGCCATAAAGAAATGCCCAAGAGGATAGGGCTTCTTTTCTCCGTTTTCGCCGATACC
>JAFXFT010000181.1 GCA_017513385.1 Oscillospiraceae bacterium
CTCCCTTGCCATTTTTATCTTCTCCCTGCTTTTCAAATGGCTCATCAGCACCATAATAAAGAATATCGTATAATCATTACTCGGAGGCTTACCATGCAGCAGCATAAATTCATAGCAGCCTGCTCCCTGCCCATATTCGCCATATGTGTCTTTGCCCTTTCGCTGACCTTGGACAAGTGCGGCGTGGGCGGCGCGCTCTTTACGGCACTCTGCCTCACGGCATTTGCAGGGCTGGCGTTCCTCGCCCTGTTCCGTTCAAAGGGAGAATATAAATTAAAGGTTCTAATTCCTGTTATCATAGTTGTATACGCCATGCTCCTTGTACGCATTCTCTTTTTCGACCACGAAACAGGCGACTATTTAATGTTTCTCAAGCCGTGGACCCAGTATTTCCGTGAAAACGGGGGCTTTGCGGGGCTTGGACGCAGCATAGGCAATTACAACATACCTTATCTGACCTTTCTTGCTCTCTTTTCATATATCCCCGTAAGCGAGCTTTATCTCATAAAGCTTCTGTCTGTTGGTTTCGACCTGCTCCTTGCGGTAAGCATAGCGAAGCTGGTACTTACCGCAAGCGGCTGCTGCAGCCGCTATCTCATTTCTTTCGCCGTTGCCATGATGCTGCCTACGGTACTGCTCAACGGTTCCTGCTGGGGCCAGTGCGACAGCATTTACGGCGGACTTGCGGTGCTGAGCGTGTATTTCATTCTCTCGGACCGCCCGTGGCATTCAATGGCAGCGCTTGCGCTGGCCTTTGCCTTCAAGCTGCAGGCGATCTTCATTTTCCCCGTGTTCCTCGTTTTCCTCTACACGAAGAAGCTTAAGCTTTTTCATCTCCCGCTCTTCCCCATCGTGTATTTCATCGCAGTCTCCCCTGCCATGCTCGCAGGGCGAGGCGTGCTCGACACCTTATTAATATATGTAAATCAAGGCTCTACCGTGGGCAGTTCCCTCAACTATAATTCCCCCTCGGTGTTCTCGCTTTTCTATAACGTCACCGACCCCTCTGCCTATTCCCGCGCGGGCATTTTGGGTGCATTTGCATTCTGCGCGCTGATGTTTGTTTTGCTGTTCGTGCTCCGCAAAAGATTGGGCAGCCGCGCGCTGATTTTTTCCGCGTTCATCTTCGCTTTGGTCGTACCTCTGCTGCTGCCCCACATGCATGAGCGCTATTTCTTCCTTGCCGACGTTCTTTCGCTGGCAGCTGCATTCATCATTCCCAAGGCTGCACCCGTTCCGCTGCTGTGCTCCTTTGCGTCACTGCTGGGCTACCACGCATATTTAAAAAATCGCTTCCTGCTTTTGATGCACTGGGGGTTCTACGCTTTGGCAC
Source organism: Oscillospiraceae bacterium (assembly GCA_017513385.1). Lineage (GTDB taxonomy): Bacteria > Bacillota > Clostridia > Oscillospirales > Oscillospiraceae > RGIG6375. Next base: position 1,334 of record JAFXFT010000181.1, read on the forward strand.
TGGCGGCATTCATTGCGCTGCTGCTCATTATTGATACTCTCGAAGAACCTGCAGGTGAAGGATAAAAAGGTACTGTTCAACCACCAGTTAGTTTGATATAATATATGTACAATTTTGAAATAAGGAGGGACTTAGATGTCTATTTCCAACCCCGATTTCTCCCCTTTGAAAAAGCTTGACCTTACCGAGCCCGCTATGGGCGTTAAATTCACATATTTCCGCCCCGAGGGTATTCCCATGCTGGATAAGGACGTAAATATGTCCCTGTGCGAGATATTCCGCAAATCCCAGCGGGAAAACACCGCGTTTTATTTCTGCAAGGAGAACAACGAGACCTGCGTCGGCAAGAAAATCCTCGGTATGGAGGAGTTTGACGGCATGGCACAGAGCGGTCAGATCGGCAAGCCCCTCGGCGTTTTCAACGACACCCGCGCCAACGCCCATTTCTATCAGCACACTCCCCGCATGGATCTCGGCACCACCAACTACGTTTCCTTTGCCCCTGTTGACAAGATGAACTTCAACCCCGACGTGCTCATCATCAGCGCACGCCCCGCGGTTGCCGAGATAGTAATGCGCGCGGCTACATATTCCACAGGCATGATCTACACCTCCACCTGCACTCCCGTTATGGGCTGCGCATGGTTTTTGGTAGAACCCTTCCGCAGCGGCAAGATAAACTTCATTCTCCCCGCGTTTGTTCACGGACCTCACGGCAGAAAGCTTTATGACGACGATGCAACCGTCCTCGTCTGCATTCCCTATCACTGGATTCCTACAGTTCTTGCTTCTCTCGACGAGATGACCATTGAGCTGGAGGGCCATAAGAGCAAAGAAGCTTATTACGCCGAGTTCGAGGGCATTCTGGCAGACCTTGCCGAAAGAGGTAAGAATCCGTAAATTATGAAACAGCTTAAACCTTGGCAGCTGGCGTTCACCTTTATCGGCTGCTTTCTCGGTGCGGGCTTCGTGTCCGGACAGGAACTGTGGCAGTTTTTCGGCTCATTCGGCTCAAGCGGACTATTTGGTGCGCTTCTCGCCTCTGCCCTGCTCTGTCTCTTCGCCGGAATACTGATGATAATCTCCCGCAAGACCGGCATTACCGACATGGAGAAAATCATCTACTGGAAGGACGCGCCTGTTCTCGAAGCCATACTGGGCATAATCGAAATAGTGTTTATGTTCAGCATATACATTGTTATGATAGCCGGAGCAGGCTCGCTTGCTGAGCAGCTCACCGGCTGGCACTGGGTAAAGCCCGTATTCAGCGCCATATTCTGCGCGGCGCTCACCGCCGTTTCTCTCGGCGGTGTAGGCGGACTTGTGGGAATCTTCTCCAAGGTGATGCCTGTGCTGACCATTATGGCTATCGCAATTTCCGCCGCCGCGGTTTTCCGCGCCGGTGATCTCAGCTTCGGGGTCAGTACCAACGATAATCCGCTGATGGTAAACTGGGGCATCGCCGCCTTCACCTATCTGTCCTACAATATTCTCTGCGCCATCGGCGTTATCGCGCCAATGGGCAGAATGATGAAAAACACCCGCGGCATCGTAATCGGCGCCGTCATCGGCTGCGCTGTTCTCTTCGCCATATCCTCGGCAATAATTCTCGCCGTGGCAACCATGCCCGAAACGGCACTGACGGAACTGCCCATGATAGCCGTATGCGCCAATATGCACCCCGTATTGGAATACGTTTACGCGGTTCTGTTGTTCTGCGCCATGTTCGGCGCGTCCATGTCCGTTTTCGTACCCATTCCCGATTTTTTCTGCCGCTTCAAGGCAGTTAAAAAGCACCGCCTGCCCTTTGCCTGCGCCCTGAGCTTCATCGCATGGCTGGGCAGCAATCTCGGCTTCAGCAAGCTTATCGGCACTGTCTATCCCGTGTTCGGCTATATCGGCGCGGCGGCGCTGGTGCTGATAGTCATTCATTTCTTCAAAGTAATCAAAAAATCCCCAACGGAGGTATAAGAATATGAGTTTTGATACCAAAGCCTTTTACGACGAACTTGACGGCTACTTTGCCCGCTACGACAACGAGGCTACCGAGAAATTCCTGCTGCAGTCTCTGGACAACGTGGAGAACTCCATGATAATTTCCGCAGGCTGCGGATGCGGATGCGGCGATGACGGCAGCTGCGACATTGAGGGCGGCATTTCCGCCGAGGATAAGGAGTGGATAATCTCCCGCAGTCAGGGAATGATCGCCATTCTCAATGAAATGGCCTGCTTCTACCGCGGTATCAGCCGCTGGCCCGAATGCATCGACGCTTTCACCCGTCTCAAGGCAGAGATGGAGTCCTGCGGTCTTACCGAGACCGACAACTACGCGCTGGTCATCCTGAACCTCGCGGGCGCTTACCGCCTTATGGGCGATTACGAAAAAGCCCTTGCCACCTTTGCTGAATCCAGAAAAATCCTCGATGCCAACGGCAAGAACGATCCCTACTCCACCGCCAGCCTCTACAACAACGAGGGTCTTGTATATCAGGACATGAGAGACTTCACCAAGGCAGCCGAACATTTCGAGAAGGCTCTTGAGTACATGCGTCTCGTTCCCGACAACGAGGCAGAGATCGCCACCAGCCTCAGCAATGCCGCCATGGCATATTACAGCGCAGGAAATATGGAAAAGGCACAGAAGATGCTGGACGAGTCCCTTGCCATTTTCAGCGAGCTGGACGGCGGCATGAATCCACACTACGCTGGCGGTCTGAACACCAAGGCGCTCTTCGCTTTCAACGCAGGCGAGGTCGAGCTGGCTGCCAAGACCTTCGAGCTGGCAATCGAAAAGACCAGACTCATCTTCGGCGAGAACCGTGAATTCATCATCGGCTGCCGCAACTGCGCCTTTGCTTACTCCAAGCTGGGCAACGAAGAAATGAGCAAGAAGTATTCCGACATGGCCGCTGCCGCCGAGGCAAAGCTGCCCTGACAGACTTACACGTCAAAAATCCCACCATCAATGATGGTGGGATTTTCCAGTCTGTCAAATAACTATGGTGCGCAGTTGAATTAAGGCAAGCCTTCCCCCTGGAGGGGAAGGTGGCAGTCGCCTTGCGACTGACGGATGAGTGGACGGCACGAAGTGCCGCAAATCTAGTGATACTGCCATTTTTGCCGCTTACGCGGACCCTCATCAGTCAACTTCGTTGACAGCTTCTCCTCAAGGGAGAAGCCTTTCTCTTTCTTTACCTTTTTACGTCTATTTGACTTCTTTGACAGTCTAAAATCCCACGCGTCACAATGACGCGTGGGATTTTCTGCTTTTCAATTCATATTTCTTGTGGTTTCGCGCTCGTTTATTCCGGGCTCGAGCATTACCGTCTTGCGGTTTTTCTCACCTGAGAAAATATTCAGCATAATGTCGCAGGCCTCCCGACAGGCATATTCCACCTTTGAGTCAAGGGAGGTCATATACGGATGGCTGACAGTGGAATAAATGGACTCCTCCGCCGAAATAAAACCAAGCTGCTCCGGCACTTTTACGCCAAGCTCCTGCAGCATACACATGCCTGCAACTGCGAAGCAGTCAGCGGAATATACTATCACATCCGTTTCCGGATGCTCCTCCAGCGCCATGCGTGTCTCATTATATCCGCAGCGGAAGGGTGATTCGGCGATATACAGCGGCACGTTCATTCCCGGAGCATTGCGGGCAATGCTGTCATTTATTCCAGCTATTCTTCTTTCATTATCGGCCTCGCTGCCGCAGCCTATGTATACAGGGTGCTTATAGCCTTTCTCAAAAACATAGTCAAAGCACATGGCAGTACCCCTGCGTTCGTCGCTGAACACACTGTAGACATTGGGCATATCGATTACACCGTTGACTATCACAACAGGCACGTTGCCGAGGTAAAGCCGAATGGCCTCCTCAACCTCGGGGCACTGATAGCCGGAACCAACAAGTATGGCACCCTCTACCCTGCGCTGGCTGAGTATTTTCACATACTCGGCACGGTCGGCACTGTCCATACCGGTATCTATAACTATGCAGCAGTAGCCGCGCTCCGCCATGGCTGTAATGATGGAATGGATACCCATCATATAATTGGTAATACGAACGTCGGCAACCAACAGACCAATGGTCTTTGTGGCCTGACGCACAAGACCTCGCGCGGTCTCATCGGGAGCGAAATTGTGCTTTTTCACTACAGCCATGACCCTCTCGCGGGTCTCCGACTTGATTCCTGGCTTGTTATTCATTACTCTCGATACCGTGCTGGCGGACACTCCCGCCTCCTTGGCTATATCATAAATGGTCACGGCTGCACCTCTTTTCTCTTTGTACACTCGCTTATTTAACGTATTATATCACAAAACGCTCATTATGTACACAAAAACTTCGGCCATTGTCATTCTGTTTGACAATGGCCGCATGAGGCTATTAGTTTTTCTTTTCACCCAGGGGCAGGAATATGCAGAGCACGCAGAAGATAAGCATAAGTGCGCCGAAGCAGATGAACATACCGTTGTAGTTGTTATTGCCAACGATATTGCAGATAACGTATGTAGGCAGAACTACGTTGCCGATAAGCTGGATAGTTGCAATAAAGCCGCCTGCAGTGCCGGCATACTTGGGACCGATCTCCTTAAGGCTCAAGGGCAGGGAGTTGACGATGGGAGAGAAGCCCGAGGTAAGGAAGCCGGTGATGATGAGGCAGATTACCATAACGGGAATGCTGGTGATGCGCCATGCAAATGCTGCACCGGCAGCGGCGATAAGGCCGCCGACGAACATCCACTTCTTGGGCTGCTTGAGAATGGTGCTGAGAGTGGGAGATACAAGGCAGCCGACTGTAGCGCCAATAGTGATGCACATGCCGCAGAGAGATGCGGTATCCTTGGAAACGCCGCGGGACTGGAGAGCGGTGGGCAGGAACTGGGTTGCACCAACGGTGGCGGTGCAGATGCACATCATGCAGAAAGCTGCCAGCCATACGCCCTTGCTCTTGGCGCAGATCTTGATGCATTCAACAACGCTCAGTTTTTCGCCATCCTCTTCCTTTTCCTCCATGCCTTCGGGAGCGTGCTTGTTATCGCGCATGAAGAGTATCCAGAGCAGTGCTACAACAACCGCTACTACAGCGGCGCAGACAAAGGCTGCGTGAACAGTGTCAAAGGCAGCTACGATGCCGGTGCCGAGAGCCATGGATACGTTTGCAATGGCGAGGAATACACCCAGCAGAATGCTGGCCTTGCCGGGAGCGAACCATGTGCCGAGAACCTTGGGAGCATTGGCATTGAGGAAGGTTGCGCAGACACCCATGAGGATCATGGAGGCGATGATGGTGCTGTAAGCATCAAGGCTGACGCGGAGCACTACGCCGATGGCGGAGAGCACTACGCCTGTGGTGATAACCTTGCGGGGACCAAAGCGGTCAACCAGCAGACCGGACACGAGGCTGAGGAATGCGCCGGGAATAAGAGGAGCCATGTTCACCAAACTGAACTGGCTGTCGCTGAGTTCTCTGCCGAGGAACTCAGCAATGGCTTCCTTGCCGAAACCGGTAAGCTGATACTGTGCGAAGTTGGGCATGGTGATACCCAGGCAGAGCAGCACCAGCACGATATAGCCGTACTTGGCTACGGACTTTTTGGAGGAGATTCTCTCTTTCATTCTGACTTGCCTTTCTTATTTTGCTAATTCCATTATTTTTCTAAGCCTGTGATTCAGGCAGGATTTCGTCACGGGCGGGTCTGACATGGCTGCCAGTTCCGCGATACTTGCCTCGGGGTGCGCCACTCTCAGGCGGGCGGTTTCCCGGAATTTCTCACCGAGACCGTCCAGTGCTCCCGATTCTTCAAGGCTGTGGATAGCCTCTATCTGCGCAATCGCTGCGTTTACGGTTTTTTCCACGTTCGCCGTATCGCAGTTCACCTTGCGGTTTATGCTGTTGCGCATATCCTTCTCCACCTTGGCATTCATTATCTCCATTGCGGAAACGGGCGCGCCGATAGTGGTAAGCAGGTCCTCTATGGCTTCGCTTTGCTTGAGATAGGTTACGCAGTTACCGCTGCGGCGGGAATTGCGCGCAGAAAAGCCCATTTCAAAGAGCATGGAAACCAGCTCGTTGCTTACGTTGAAATGACCGGTTATCAGCTCAAGATGATAGTTCTTGTGAGGATCGGTGACCGAGCCGCCGGCAAGGAATGCCCCGCGCAAGAACGCGGTTTTGCAGCAATCGGACTCAAGAACGCCGAGATTTATATGGTGAGCCACTATGCGCTCCCGCTCATAGCCGAAGCGGCTGAATACCTGCTCTATTTTTTCCGGCTCAACTACTGCGAGAACCAGCTTTCCTTCCTCGGCTTCAAAGCCGATCCGCTGGTCAAATTCCCAACCAAATGCGCGCTGAAAAAGCTTCTCCACACGCTGGGCAAAGGCGCGCGATTCGGTAACTATTCGTATTTCGTCAGCCGAAAAGGTGTTGCAGTAAAGGAGTATACCATATATCTCCGCTGCCGTGCAACACTTTTTATTTATGTGCTGGCGGCACATTTCCACCTTTGCATCTGCTGCAAAGCTCATACTCCCTTTTGCACTTCCTTTACTATAAAAATCCCGTTACTTGCTCACGTCTCTGTGAGAGCACACGGTTTCATAGCCCTGCTCCCTCGTGAACTGAGCAAGAGCCTCCGCCACCGCCACGCTGC
>JAFXFT010000182.1 GCA_017513385.1 Oscillospiraceae bacterium
TACTATGATACCCTTAAGGCGGACAGCAACCTTAACGTATTTTCCCGCGGCGGCGCAAACTCCTACTACATGGGCTTTAACCACCGCAAGGCTGATATGGCTAACCTCGAGATCAGAAAGGCCCTTGCAATGGGCATCAACCGCGAAGACGTTGAAGCTATCGCTTACAACAACGGCGTCGGTGGCAAGGCAAACTACAACTTCTGCGTTCCCTCCGGCATCGGCTATGCTGAGGTAGAGCCCGTTGGTTACGATCCCGACGGCGCAATGGAGATCCTTAAGGCTGCAGGCAAGGAGAATATGTCTCTTGTTCTCGGTCACACCTCCTCCACCAAGGCTATTGCAGAAGTAATCCAGGCTAACCTTATGATGATCAACGTAAATGTTGAGCTCCGTCAGGTAGACGCTTCCAACTGGACCGCATTCAAGAAGGCTGACGAGTATGACCTCTTCACCGACTATGCAGCATATCAGGGTGCTCTGCTTTACAACTTCAACCGTTTCTTCCACAGCGCAGGCAGCTCCAATATGTTCAGCTTTAAGTCTGATTCTTACGAGGCTATGGAGAATGAAGTTCTCACCGCAGGCAGCTTCGAGAGATGATCGAGAAGTTTGCAGATCTCCAGCAGCTCGTTGCTGAGGAACTTCCCATCGTTCCGATCTCCGCAGGCAATCAGATCGCAGCTGTTAAGAAGGACGTAGAGGGCGTAACCCTTGCTCCTTCCACCAACTATATGAACTTCTCTACCATCCGCATCCCCAAGCGCTGATCTGACGGCGGTTTTGAAAAATCAATAGCAGACAGTTAAGCTAAAAAACGCGGAGTGTCTCATTGCTTTTGCGTGAGACACTCCGTTTTAACTTTAAAATCGATATTACTTCTCAAATATTGTAATTATGTAAATGTGAGGGAATATATATGTGGAAATATGTTGTAAAGCGGCTTTTATATCTCATTCCTTGCATTATCGCCGTTTCCTTCATTGTCTATTTCCTGATGGGCTTTTCGGGTGACCCCGCACTTACCATGGCGGGTGATACCGCATCAGAAGCCGAGATTGAAATGATCCGTGAGGAATTGGGTCTTAACCGCCCGTTCCTTGTGCGTTACTTTGACTATATGAGCGGAGTTTTGCGCGGTGATTTTGGCACCAACTTAAATGGTTCCAAAGATGTTTGGACTGAATTTACTGCCAGACTGCCTTATACTATCGTTCTTACTTTTGCGGCAATGCTGCTGCTGATAGTTACATCGCTGCCATTAGGTATTTTGGCGGCACTTAAGCGCGGTAGCTGGATAGATACCGGACTTTCGGCAATATCTATCGCAGCGCTGTCGGTTCCAAACTTCTGGATGGGTCTTATGCTGATACTGCTTTTTGCGGTAAAGCTGCAGTGGCTTCCCGTTTCGGGCGCTGAGGGATGGAAGAGCATCATCATGCCTGCAATCTGTGCAGGTCTCAGCCATGCCGCTCTTCTGACCAGAACCACCAGAACCTCTATGCTTGACAGCCTCAGCGCAGACTTTCTGCGCACTGCACGTGCTAAAGGCGTTCCGGAGCGCACTGTAATTCTCAGACATGCAATGGGAAATGCGCTTATTCCGATAATCACTATCGTCGGCAACCAGCTTTCCACCATTTTTGCAGGTGCCGTTGCGGTTGAGACGGTATTCACCTGGCCGGGCATAGGTTATCTCATCGTAAGTGCTATCCGTGGAAATGAGTTCAACATGGTTACCGGATGCGTTATCTGCACGACCGTATTTGTTGCGTTGATACTGTTGGGCATCGACATTCTTTATGCGTTTGTCGATCCGAGAATCAAGGCCAGATACACCGGAAAGTGAGGGATATAGCATGAGTGTATTTACCAAAAAGCTTCCGATACAGCTGCAAAAAATAAATATGTGAAAAGAAGCAAAGCACAGGAGATATGGCATCAGTTTAAAAAGAATAAGGGCGCTGTAGTCGGTCTTGTTTTGCTGATAATTATACTGGTCGTTGCATTTGCCGCAGGATTCATCTATGACTTCAAGTCTGATATCTGCATGCTTTCAAGAAACGGAAGATTGCTTCCCCCAAGCCTTCAGCATCCGTTTGGAACCGATCATATGGGAAGAAGTGTTATGGCCCGTGTTCTTTACGGCGCAAGATATTCGCTGCTTATCGGTTTCGTAGTAGTAAGCGTTTCTACCGGTTTGGGAACTCTTCTCGGCGCACTTGCCGGATATTACGGCGGAAAAACCGAAACCTTTATCATGAGAGCTGTTGAAATTTTCCTTATGATACCCAATATTCTGCTTGGCATCATATTTGTAGCGGCTTTCGGCATAAGCCTTACCAACCTTATGGTGGCGCTCGGTCTTTCAACCGTTCCTCACTTTGCAAGAACGGGACGTTCTTCGGTCATGACTGTCAGAGGAAACGAGTATGTAGAGGCAGCAAAGGCTCTTGGCGTTTCGGATTTCAAAATCATATTCAAGCACATACTGCCCAATGCGCTTTCTCCGATACTCGTTCAGGCTACCACCCGTGTAGCCAGCGCTATCATTTCTGCCGCAACCTTCAGCTTCCTCGGACTTGGCGTTCCTTCTCCGCTGCCTGAATGGGGTGCGATGCTTTCCGATGCACGTCCTTATATGCGCGAATATCCGCATCTTATTATTTTCCCCGGACTTGCCATCATGCTTACCGTTCTCGCCATAAACCTTGTAGGCGACGGACTCAGAGATGCGCTTGATCCCAAGCTCAAGAGATAAGGGGGAGCAGACATGAATCAAAACGAGAATATGGCAGTAAACGCTGCCGCAGAACAGGATATCGTACTCGATATACAGGATCTTGCCATACGATATGTTACCGACGATGCAACTACATATGCGGTAAACCATATTGATCTTAAATTAAAGCGTCAGGGAACGCTTGGTCTGGTAGGAGAAACGGGAGCGGGCAAGACCACTACCGTGCTTTCAATACTCAACCTTATACCCGATCCCCCCGGCGTCATCGACAGCGGAAAGATTATTGTAAACGGACGAGATGTAAGAAATCTTTCCGCCAAGGAGCTTTCTGAGATGCGCGGTAAAGAAGTTGCAATGATATTCCAGGATCCGATGACCAGCCTTAACCCTGTTATGACGGTAGGTGATCAGATCGCCGAAAGTATCATGCTGCATGAAAAGGTGACTAA
>JAFXFT010000183.1 GCA_017513385.1 Oscillospiraceae bacterium
ATATCTGTCCTTAGGGAACTTTTCCACGTCTACCGCGCCGAATTTATGAACCTTGCCATCGTAGAAAATGCAGGTTTCGGTGGCGTGGCTCTCGTTGCCGATAGCCCATGTGATCTCGAAGCCAACGGTGTGCTTTTCGCCTGTTTCGTCGCTTATATATCCGCTGCCGCTGCCCCAGTACCATACCATATTGTGAATGGTATTCACGCGACCCCAGTCCAGCACGGCGAAGGTATCCTTCTTTGAAAAGGTATAGGAAAACTCACCGCATTTGAACGTGCCCTCGCAGGGCATGCAGTTCTGCTTGGTGGTCATGAAATAGCGGGTCTTATCCTCGTCAAAGGGCAGAACGGTGGTCATATTCTCAAGACCCTCGGGGATTTCCATGCGCAGGCTGCACTCCACCTTATCGTCACGATAAAACAGGGTGCGCTCGGTGGTCATGGTATTGAAATCAAACTCCGCCTTGCCTATTTTGTCCTTTATGCGGTTAGGCACATCGCCCTTGGGCGGATGGGGATGCTTTTTGCTGCCGAGCACGTAAAGCTGCATGGCATCGGCAACCACCGCGCCCGTGCGCAGGTCTACAAACTTACAGGAAACGTAGCCCGCGATCTTTATATCCGCAAAATTCAGCTGAACCATGCACTTGCCGTCGGAAATCTGATAAAAATCCCACTCCTTGCGGCTCATAATGCCTGCCTTGACCTTGCGGTTATCATATTCAAACACGTTATGTCTTGCCCAGCCCTTTGCCAGCAGGGTGCCGTCCTCGGCAAGGAGGGGCGTGCTTGCGGTATACTCGGTCTGTTTCGACTTTTCTGCCCACTTAGTATAGGGAACGTAGGTGCGTGCCAGCTCGTTACTCATGGTATCACTCCCGATTTATTTCAATATTTTTCTTATCAGCTTTTCATCAACGGCGGGAAACAGCGACCGCAGATGGTCGAAAAGTCTTTGATACGACTCCTCCGGCTCCCGCTCATAGACCTTGTCACAGAATTCGCTGCCGAACAGCTTTTCCGGCGTGGAATATTCCGCGATGCCCCAGCCGTAGGCGCTGCCGTATTTGTCCCTTGCGTAAACAAAGTCGCTGGTGACCACGTAGCATTGAGCCTGCAGGCGGGTGATTATGGTATCAAAGCCCTTTTTGCCGCCCTTGCGGTAATCGCCAATGGTCTTCAGCCCCTTGGACAAAATCGGCGCGTTTGCGTCCAGCAGCTCGTAGAGCTCCTTATCCCTGTAGGCGGCAAGACCCTCATCGTATCGCGAGTCAAAGTCATAGCCGTCGCGGCGGTAGTTGGCAAGGTCGGGGAACCAATCTCGGCTGACGAATGCCGCCTTGTTTTCAAAAAATTTGCCGTAGGCGCAGCCCGTCTCGCGAATGACCTCGCCCTTCCAATCCCATGCGGGCCAGTTGCTGTCCTCGCCGTACCAGATACCGGGCGCGGCGTGCTCCTCCACGGAGAAGCCGGGAATGGAATTGGCAAAGAAAGGCACTATGCCGTAGGTCTCCACCGCATTTATCAAGTCCGCTTTCGTGCGGACGGTAAAATTATAATTGCTCATCAATTCACCGCCTTTTTGGGCTTTATCCAATTATACACGCGGGGCAAATATTTGTAAAGAAACGCTTTAGGTGTACTTTTCTATTGATAATTTCTTCAAATTTGATACAATTTTAAAAAAGTAATTCACGAAAGGACGGCATGACCATGAACGATATAAACACCACCGTTTCCCTTGAGCAGGAGCTCAACAGCGCCGCAAGCGCCAAATCTGATGCGCATAACGTAAGCGCGGAGATTTCCGCCCTGTTCCGCCGCGCAGCCGCGGAAAGCTGCGTACTTCTCAACAATGACGGCGTGCTGCCTCTCGGCTCTGCACCCGTATCAATATTCGGCACCGATCAGGTGCTCTGGATGGACATGGGCTACGGCAGCGGCGGCGACGTCGTCAAGCATTACACCGTAAGCCTTTACGATGCCCTCAAGGACAGCGGCATCGTCTACAACACCGCTCTCGCGGAAAAGTACGCCGCTTGGTGTGCCGAGCGCGACAGCGGCCCTGCCCCTTGGGGCATGTGGCCCCAGCGCCATGAGCAGATGCCCATCGACGAGGAAACTCTCGCAGAGGCTGCCGCATTCGGCGAAACCGCAATAGTTGTCATCGGGCGCGCCTGCGGCGAGTCCCTTGACGTAGCCCTTGAAAAGGGCGCATACTATCTGGCAGACGAAGAAACAGCCCTGCTGGACACCGTGACCGCCCGCTTCAAAAAGGTGGTTGTGCTGCTGAACATCGGCAATATCATCGACCTGAGCTGGACGGAGAAGTATCCCCTTTCCGCCGTGCTCGCCGTATGGAACGGCGGCATGGAAAGCGGAAACGGCGTAACCGACGTTCTCACCGGTCGCGTCAATCCCTGCGGCAAGCTGGCCGACACCGTTGCCCGCGCTTATGCCGACTTCCCCAGCGCCGACAATTTCGGTGACGAAAAGGTGGTCCACTACTGCGAGGACATTTTCGTTGGCTATCGCTACTTCTCCACCTTCAAGCCCGAGGCTGTACTTTATCCCTTCGGCTTCGGTCTTTCCTACACCAATTTCAAAATCGAAATCACCTCTTTCGAGGGTCTCACCGCCAAGGTTCGCGTCACCAACACAGGTAACACCGCAGGCCGTGAGGTGGTGCAGATGTACTGCCGCGCACCTCAGGGCAAGCTGGGCAAGGCGGCGCTGAGCCTTTGCGCCTTCGCCAAGACCCGCCTGCTTGCTCCCTCCGAAAGCGAGGAGCTGACCCTCGCCACCGATGAATATTCCCTCGCCTCCTACGACGATGGCGGCAAGACCGCATTCCCCTACGCATTCGTTCTCGAGGGCGGTGACTACGAACTGCTTATCGGCAACAGCTCCGCCGAACTCACCGCCGCAGGTGTTTACAGCGTGGCGGAAACCAAGCTCATCAAGCAGCTCGAGCAGAGCTGCGCTCCCGTTGAGGAATTCAAGCGTCTTACCGCCGACGGCAGCTATGAAACTGCCCCCATGAGAAAGTTCGACCTGAAGCAGCGCATTCTCGACCGTCTGCCCGCTGAGATACCCTACACCGGCGACAAGGGCTATAAGCTGGAGGACGTAAAGCAGGGCAAAATCTCCCTCGACGAATTTATCGCACAGCTTACAGATGATGAGCTCGAGGCCCTCACCCGAGGCGAGGGTGCTATGGACAGCCCTCTCGGCCCCGCAGGCAACGCGGGCGCATTCGGCGGCGTTATCCCCTCCCTGCGCGACAAGGGCATAAAGCCCCTAATCACCACCGACGGCCCCTCCGGCATACGCCTGCAGGCAAAGTGCCTTATGGCTCCCTGCTCCGCAGCCCTTGCCTGCACATGGGATACTGAGCTGGTGGGCGAGGTCATGGCCTGCATCGGCGCAGAGCTGGTTGAGCGCGGCAGCAATATGCTCCTCGGCCCCGGCGTAAACATTCACCGCAATCCCCTCTGCGGCCGCAACTTTGAGTACTTCTCCGAAGATCCTTATCTTTCCGGCAAGCTTGGCGCAGCGGCAATCATCGGCATACAGCGCAGCGGCGTATCCGCCTGCCCCAAGCATTTCTGCTGCAACAATCAGGAGCTTATGCGCAATATGGCAGACTCCCGCATCTCCGAGCGC
>JAFXFT010000001.1 GCA_017513385.1 Oscillospiraceae bacterium
CAACAAGGTCGATAAGCCCGACGCCCGCGTACACGAAGTCGTTGACGAAGTTCTCATGCTCATGCTCGATCTCGGCGCTTCGGATGAGCAGCTGGATGCTCCCATGGTATTCTGCTCCGGCAGAGCGGGAACCTCCTCTTTCTCCCCCGAGCAGCAGGGCGCTGACCTTTCTGCGCTGTTCGATACCATCATTAACTACATTCCCTGCCCCGATCTTGAGGCTGAAGGTCCGCTGCAGGTACTGGTATCCACCGTTGACTACAACGAGTTTGTAGGCCGTACCGCCGTTGGCAGAATTGAGCGCGGCGAGATGAAGGTAAACCAGCAGGTAGAGATCTGCGATTTCCACAATCCCGATACCAAGCTGCGCGGCAAGCTTACCGCCATCTATCAGTTCGAGGGCATCGGCAGAACTGCTGTACAGTCGGCTAAGGCAGGCGATATCGTAATGTTCTCGGGCATCGAGGATATCACCATCGGCAACACCCTCTGCGATCCTTCCAAGGTTGAGCCCATCGAGTTTGTAAAGATCTCCGAGCCTACCGTTGAGATGACCTTCTCGGTAAACGACAGCCCCTTTGCAGGCAGAGAAGGCAAGTTTGTAACCTCCCGTCAGATCCGTGACAGACTGTTCCGCGAACTGCTCAAGGACGTTTCTCTCCGTGTTGAAGAGGGTGCTACCACTGATAGCTTCCGCGTTCTCGGCAGAGGCGAGATGCATCTCTCGGTACTCATCGAGACCATGCGCCGTGAGGGATACGAGTTTGCAGTTGGCGCTCCCCGTGCGTTGATGCATGAGGAGGACGGCGTTCTTATGGAGCCGTTTGAGACTGCACTTATCGACGTTCCCGCTGATGCGGTAGGCAGCGTTATGGAAAAGCTTGGCTCCAGAAAGGCCGATCTCATTTCGATGAACCCTGTTGGCGAGCGCATGAAGCTTGAGTTCTCCATTCCTTCCCGCGGCCTGTTCGGTTACAGAAGTGAGTTCTTGACCGACACCAAGGGTGAGGGTATCCTCGCCACCGTCTTCAGAGGCTATGAGCCTTTCCGCGGCGAGATAGTAAGCCGCCAGAGCGGTTCGCTCATCGCTCACGAGACCGGCGAAGCAGTAACCTACGGTCTGTTTAACGCTCAGGAGCGCGGCGACCTGTTTATCGGCGCCGGCACTCCCGTTTACGCAGGCATGGTAGTAGGCGCATCCCCCAAGCTGGAGGATATCGTTGTAAACGTATGCAAGCGCAAGCATGCCACCAATATGCGTGCATCCGGTTCGGATGAGGCGCTTCGCCTTGTTCCTCCCAGAAAGCTTTCGCTTGAAGCCTGCATCGAGTTTATCGCCGATGATGAGCTGCTTGAGGTAACCCCCAAGAATCTGCGCATCAGAAAGCGTATTCTTGAGCACGATCAGCGCATGAAGAAGCTCATGGCTTCCAGAAATAAATAATCAATTAAGCAATAAAAATCCGTTGGCGATTAAGCCAACGGATTTTTTTATTTACTTTCTCGCTTTTCCGCTTATCTTTTGAATTGTTATTTTTACAACCAGCGGCTTGTGAAAATCACGGTTGATATAGTCCATACCCGCGGGGATGTGACCGGGACTGTATTTTTCGATGAGCGCCACCAGTGCGGCGCGCTTTTCGGTATCATCTTTTATCACTTCAGCGGTTCCGAAAACGGCGGCAGAAGCGTATCTCACCGAGAACTTATCGGCAAGCGTCTCTGCTTGACTCACAGCGCAGAAACACACCTCGGGGTTTTGAAGGATATTATCCAGCTTATGTCCCTCGGGAGCGCAGTGGAAATACAAAGCATCATTTATATAAACGAAAGACAGCGGTATACCATATGGAGAGCCGTCTGAGCTGACGGTGGAAAGAAAGCCGTAATCAGCGGCTTTTAAAACAGCTATGGCATCTTCGACGGAAATCATTCGGTCGGATCTTCTAACGGGTCGATCTATCATAAAAACTCTCCTTTCATGCAAAAAAGCGGAGGAAGAAAGTCTGCCCCCGCTTTAAAATATCAGTCCTTCATCAGAGTTGCCATGATGGCCTTCTGAGCGTGCAGACGGTTTTCAGCTTCATCGAAAATCTCGTTTGCGTGTGCTTCAAAAACATCGGCGGTGATCTCTTCGCCGCGGTGAGCGGGCAGACAGTGCAGTACTATTGCGCCGGGATTTGCTGCTTCCATTACCTTTGCGTTTATCTGGAAGCCTGCGAATGCCTTTTCGCGGATAGCCTGCTCCGATTCCTGACCCATCGAAGCCCAAACGTCGGTGTAGAGGACATCTGCACCTGCAGCGCCCTCAAGAGGATCCTGTACCCACTGGAACTTGTCGCCGTAAGCAGCTGCGAATTCCATTACAGTCTTGTCGGGGGCGTAGTCGGTGGGAGTAACAACGCTTACATTCATACCTGCCTTAAGTCCGCCGACGATAAGCGAGTTAGCCATGTTGTTGCCGTCGCCGATGAAGCAGAGCTTTTTGCCGTCAAACCCCTTGTGATATTCACGGATGGTCTGCAGGTCAGCCATTACCTGACAGGGATGAGCGAAATCGGTCAGCGCATTGATTACCGGGATAGAGCCGAACTTGGCAAAATCCTCAACCTCCTGCTGAGCGAAGGTGCGTATCATAAGGCCATCAAGATAGCGGGAGAGCACTCTTGCGGTGTCGCAAAGCGGTTCTCCGCGGCCTATCTGAAGATCACGGGGAGAGAGGAACAGTGGCTGACCGCCGAGCTGATACATGCCGGTCTCAAAGGAGACACGGGTGCGGGTGGAGGACTTCTGGAAAATCATGCCCAGCGACTTGCCAGCCAGAATGGGGTGGGCGATGCCATGCTTTTTCTCATATTTAAGCTTATCTGCAAAATCAAGAAGCTCAAAAATCTCTTCGGGGGTGCAGTCAAGCAGCTTCAGAAAGTGCTTCATTATTCAGCGACCTCCTTGATGGCTTCTTCAAGGATGGCGAGACCCTTTTCAAGCTGATCTTCGGTGATGTTGAGAGGAGGCAGCAGTCTGACCTTTTCGTGAGCGGTGAGAACGATAAGTCCCTTTTCAAGGCACTTTACCGCAACTGCCTTGGAGGTGCCGGACTTAAGTTCGATGCCGATCATAAGACCCATGCCGGTTACAGAAGCGACGTTTTCAAACTTTGCGATCTTTTCAAACAGCATAGCGCTCTTGCTCTTTATTTCAGCAAGCAGACTATCATCAAGCTTTTCGAGAACGGCGCAAGCGCCTGCGCAGCTGATGGGGTTCATGCCAAAGGTGGAGCCGTGATCGCCGGGGACAAGGGTGTTCTCAGTCTTTTCGCCGAACATAACTGCGCCGATGGGCAGACCGCCGCCGAGACCCTTTGCGGTGGAAACGATGTCGGGCTGGATGCCGAATGCCTGATAAGCATAGTAATAGCCGGTACGTCCGTTGCCGGTCTGAACTTCGTCGACCATCAAAAGGATGTCTTTCTCCTTGCAAAGGGCAGCAACCTTGTCAACGAATTCCTTATCCAACGGGATAACGCCGCCTTCACCCTGGATCATTTCCATCATGATGCCGGCGGTCTTATCAGATACTTTGGAGAGCAGGTCCTCAAAGTCGTTTGCCTTTGCATATACAAATCCGGGGGTAAAAGGATCGAAGTTTACATGCATAGACTCCTGACCGGTTGCGGCAACGGTGGTGACTGTTCTGCCGTGGAAGGAATTGATAAGGGTGATTATCTCATAGCGCTCCTTGCCGTATTTGGTCTGAGCGTACTTTCTCGCGGTTTTTATCATGCCTTCGTTTGCCTCTGCGCCGGAGTTTCCGAAGAAAACCTTCTTCATGCCGGACTTTTCGCAGATCATCTTGGCTGCCTTAACGCCGGGTTCGGTGTAGTAAAGATTAGAGATGTGAGCAAATTTTGCAGCCTGCTCCGATACTGCCTTTACCCAATCGGGATCAGCAAAGCCAAAGGCGTTAACGCCGATGCCAGTGGAGAAATCTATGTATTTCTTGCCGTCATAATCTTCACACTCGGCGCCGCTGCCGCATTTAAGAGCAAAATCAAAACGGCCATAGGTATGTGCTACATACTGTTGGTCAAGTTCCTTAATTTCAGCAAAAGTCATATTATTCCTCTCCTTTATAGATCATGGTGCCGATGCCCTCGTTGGAAAGCATCTCGATGAGGATGGCGTGAAGAATCCTGCCGTCGATGATTGCGGCCTTGGCAACGCCGCTGTTGATGGTGTCTACGCAGCACTGAAGCTTGGGGATCATGCCGCCGGCAACGATGCCCTTTTCGATAAGTCCGGGGATCTCGTTGGTGTAAACAGAAGAAATGAGGGTATTTTCGTCGTCCTTATCCTCCAGCAGGCCGCGGATATCGGTCATGAGGATGATGTTTTCTGCCTGAACTGCGGTAGCAACATAGCAGGCCATGGTGTCAGCATTTACGTTATAGATAACACCGTTTTCGTCAGCACCAACGCAGGTGATAACGGGAATGTAGCCTGCATCGAGAACAGCGTTGATGGGGCCGGGGTCAACAGCGGTCATCTCGCCTACATAACCGTAGTCGACGTCACTTTCTTTCTTCTTAACGGTGAGCATGTTGCCGTCAACGCCGCAAAGACCCATTGCTCTGCCGCCCTGAGCGTTTATCTGTGCTACAAGGTCTTTATTCAGTTTGCCTGCGAATACCATCTGAGCAAGGTCACGTGTTTCTTCGTCGGTGTAGCGAAGTCCGTTGATGAATTTGGACTCCTTGCCGACTTTTTTGAGCATTGCCGAAAGCTCGGGGCCGCCGCCGTGAACCAGAACAACTCTGATGCCGATGCAGGAGAGCAGGCAGATATCGCCCATAACAGCTGCCTTAAGCTCTTCGTTTATCATTGCATTTCCGCCGTATTTTATAACTACGGTTTTGCCGTGGTATTTCTGAATATAGGGAAGCGCCTGGCTGAGTATTTCAGCCTTCTGAGCAGTAGTAGCTTTATTCATAGTAAAATCCTCCGTTATAATCGTATATTAAAGAAGTCCGATGGTCTCGTCCAGGCCGAGGGCAATGTTCATGTTCTGAACAGCTGCGCCGGATGCACCCTTGCCAAGGTTGTCAAGGCAGGCTGCGGTGAGAACTCTTTCGTCGTTGCCGGCAACATAGATGTGCAGCATG
>JAFXFT010000184.1 GCA_017513385.1 Oscillospiraceae bacterium
ACGCCCTCGGGAGGGGGCAGGGTCATGGGGCCCTCCATGGGAACGCCGGGTATCAGAGGAATCTTGTTCATATGCTTTTCTCCTTTCACAATCAACGCTTGCTCTGCGGCTGCATCAGATAGCGTATGCCACCTTATATGCGCTGCGGACAACGCTAAGCAGGTTGCCAACTCCGGCAGCATCACCGATAACGGTAACACCCTCGGCAGCGGCATCGAACTTCATCTCGGGCACGTATCCCACAGAGAGCACCACATTGTCGGCAGGTATAAATTTCTCGCCGTCCTCGCCGGCAACGCGCACGCCTTCGGGAGTAATTTCCTTCAGCACGGTGGACAGGTGAACCTCTATACTGTAATAGCGAATTATGTCGCGAAGCATGTTGGAGTTTGCTGCACTAAGACCGGGCACCTTGAGAACATCGTCCTGCATTTCCACGATAACGGGAGTTTTGCCCTTCAGTGCAAGGTCATAGGCTATCTCGCAGCCGGTGAGACCTCCGCCGATTATGACTACCTTTTCACCCACAGGCTTCTTTTCCAGCAGATAGTCAACGGCTTCCAGCACGTTTTCACCATCGCAGCCGGGGACGGGCAGCTTTCTTGCCGTACAGCCGGTAGCCACAATAACTTCGTCCGCGCCCAGCTCAGCGAGCTTATCGGGAGTTATCTCCGTATTCAGCCGAATATCCACATTAAGGTCTGCCAGCTGCTTCTTATACCATGCCAGCAGCTTCTTGTCCTGCTCCTTGAAGGAGGGCGCCGCAGCGGCTATGAATACTCCGCCCAGTTCGCCGCTCTTTTCATAAAGGGTGACATTGTGGCCACGCATCTTCAGCAGGCGTGCCGTTTCCATGCCGCCGATACCGCCGCCGATCACAGCCACCTTTTTGGGTGTTTCGGCAGGCTTGAGCACCCATTCTTCCTCATGGAGAGTGGCGGGGTTGAGGGCACATTCGCCCATGCTGCCCGTAAAGCCGCAGGGATTGCCCTTATAGTGACTTACGGCGAAGCAGCCATTATGGCAGGAAATACAGGGGCGAACATCGTCCTCGCGTCCCTCGCGGAGCTTATCCACCCATTCGGGATCGCAAAGCAGCTGACGCGCAACACCGACAGCATCTATCTGTCCGGACTCAATGGCTGCGGTTATCTGGTCGGGGTCATGCATTCTGCCTGCACAGCAGACAGGAATATTTACGAAGTTTTTGATATACGTTACCTCGGGCAGGTTGCAGGCCATAGGCATGTATACGGGAGGATGCGCCCAATACCAGGAATCGTAGGAACCGTTATCTGCGTTCAGCAGATCCGCACCCGCTGCCTCAAGTATTCTGGCGGCAGAGGGGCTTTCTTCCATGGAACGACCGAACTCGACGTAATTTTCTCCGGGCAATGCGCCCTCATTGAATTTGCGTATCTTGCTGGCAACGCTGTAGCGGACAGAAACAGGGTAATCCTCTCCGCAGGCAGCCTTTATACTGCGGATTATCTCAGTTGCAAAGCGCAAGCGGTTTTCCAGACTGCCGCCGTATTCGTCGGTGCGATTATTCATATTTGCCATAGCAAACTGATCCAAAAGATAGCCCTCGTGTACTGCATGGATCTCAACACCGTCTATGCCTGCTTTCTTGCAGAGAGCGGCCGTTTTTCCATAGGCATCAACAATCTCATGGATCTCTTCAACGGTGAGGGCGCGGTGCTTCACATTGGGATCCCATACATTGGGAAGTCCCTCCGAAGGAGCAACCATAGTCTTTCTGACGATTTCCTCCGGCATTTTGTCCATGCCGGGGAACACCATCATGGAGCGGCCAAAGCCCGCACCCAGCTGCATGAAAAGCTTGCTGCCGTAAGCGTGTATTTCATCCATAAGGCTCTTGATGGGGCCCATGAATATGTCTTCCTGCTCGTAGAGCCAGCTGCCATGACCGCCGACGGCGGTAACGCCGGGTATCATGAGACCAACATTGGCTTTTGCGCGAGTAAGATAGTAGGCACGGGCACGAGGAGCAAATTTACCATCGTGTCCAATTATACCGGTGCCGCCCATAGCAGTAAGAATGATTCTGTTTTTAATCGTAACTCCACCTATTTTAAGCGGAGTAAAAAGAGCATCTCTACTCATTGTCACACATTCCTTTCACAGGCTCACTGCAGCTTGCCGTCAGCCCAGTCAAGAGACTTGACAATGTGCTCGCCCCAGTATTCCCAGCTGTGAGTGCCGTGACCCTCTACATAATAGTGCTCATAGCCTATGTCGGTCAGATACTTATGCAGGTCGCGGTTGGACTCGATGAGGAAGTCCTCGGCGCCGCATGCCATATACAGTCTGGGCTTCTCTGCGCCCTCGTCCACCAGCTTCTTGGCGAGAGCCTTGGGGTCAACGTCGCTGCCCATTATCTTGCTGGGCTTGCCGAAGGTGTGGATAAAGTAGCTGGGAGACATGCCCATGCCGCCGCCCTGTCCGGGAGGAGTGGGCTGAGGCTCATCGGGCATCTGGGAAATACCGTCGGTGATAAGAGCGGAGGAGAAGGCAAGAATGCCGCCGAAGGTGTCGGCATGCTTGAAGCCGTTGCGGATAGCGCCGTAGCCGCCCATGGAAAGACCGCCGATGAAGGTATCCTCACGCTTGTCGGAGATATTGCTGAATACCCTGCGGGCGAAAGCGGGCAGCTCCTTGGCAATGTACTGCTCATAGAGCGCGCCGCGGATATTATCGTCAACGTAGAAGCTGTTTTCGCCGGAGGGGCAGAAAATTGCGATGTGATGCATGGAGGCAAGCTGCTCGATAGTGGTGCCGCGCAGCCAGTCATAGTGAGCGCCGGAATAGCCGTGGAGAAGTACCAGCAGCTTGAGGGGCTCCTTATTTTCGGGCATGCCGGGGAACATGGGTGCCTCAGCGGGGACTACCGCCGTAACATCGGTGCTGCGGCTGAGGGATGTAGAATAAAAGCTGAACTGAAATACTGCCATGGTAAAACTTCCTTTCTAATTTTAATTTTTATACAATTATATATGTAAATGTCGGCTATATCAAGCGGTTTACATATATTTATGCAATAGATTTTACTGTGAAGGCTATGTTTCTCTTGTAGGGAATGGGCCTGCCCATTCCGCCATGTACGTCCACTTCCGGCAGTATCGTTACAAGCGGAACAGGCAGGCCTGTTCCCTACGAATAATCAGGCACATACCCCCAATTGCGCAAAAAATCCCCTCGACCGTGGTCGAGGGGATAATACTTACCATCTGTTTTCAACGTACTCGCAGAACGCGTACATATCTTTGATTTCCAGCTTTGTTCCGTCGTCAAGAACCATGCTGCCGCTCCACAGACCGTGCACCTGATGGGAGTGCATTCTGGCAATACCCACGTTCAGGTCGGAATGGTGGTCGAAGGTGGGCTGCATTGTCATATCGAAGCGCCCGTCCTCGGAAACTATCC
>JAFXFT010000185.1 GCA_017513385.1 Oscillospiraceae bacterium
ACGGCTGAGGCACGCCTCAGCCCTACGTTCGACGAATAAAGTGAAATCAATTTCGTAGGGCAGGGTCGTGCCCCTGCCGCAAACACCGCAGTGAAAGTTTGTCATGGCGAGGGGCTTCTCACGCTCCTGACTGCCGAACAAAAAGATTGCGTGGAATAGCAGAAACCATTCCACGCAATCTGAAGAACATCAGGGGAGGGCATTTGCGCAGCTTGTTCCGCTTGCGGTGCAGTACCACAGACCGTCGTCACCAAGCTTGAGAACAAACTCGGAACTGGAAACTATCCATTCCGCATATTCTCCGGTGCCGTATTCGGCATTACCTGCCCACAATTCGAGAACAACGTAGTCTATCGGCAGCACGGCGGTGCGTCTCCAGCCTAAAACCGCATTGCCGTCCTCACGTACTGTCACAGTATCGTACTCGATTATTTTTCTATCGATAATGTTGGTGTTGGTAATGGGGGCGTCGCTGATGGCTGCGCAATAGACCCTGACTGCGTCTTCCGCGTTGTCTGCTTCAAATCCCTGCTGTGTGGCTTGCGCATCGCGCAGGTCTATAATACCGTCATATATCTGCAAAACCGCTATAGCAAGGCTGTGACCTGCGGGCGAATTTACGCTGTAGTATTCGGAATTACCACGAATACTGTGCTGAATCATATCCTCTGTACCTGAACCACCCGACCATATGGTTGTTTTATTCACCCTCACTCCGGGCTCAAGCTCTATCCAAAAGTCACTGGGCACGGTGAACGGCATTTCGAGCTCCTCGTAGCTTGAAGCCGTCATTGCGCTGCTTATTCTTTCTGCAACGGCGCGGTCGGTGATGGTCAGCGTTTCGTAAGCACCGTGCTCTGCGGTGTGAACGGTGATGAGCAGCTTGCCGTAAGAGTCAAAATAATTCAGCGGGATATCGGGAATAGCAGCGTTGAGCTGTGCCGCGCTGTCATAGGTGTGGGAGGAAATGAGCCATTTATCGCCGGTTTTCCTTAGCGTAAGAGTGGCATAACCGTCATACAGGCGGACGATATCACCGTCAAACTCACATCCGGCACAGTTAAATGTGCCTGCCGCGAAGTCACTGGTAAAGTTATAATAGGCATCGAATCGCTCGAGGTAGATAATGCCGGACTTGGCATCCTCCGTAAGGTCGTCCGTTGTGATACCTGCGTATTCCCTGAGCAGCGAATCAACTTCGGCGGCGGG
Organism: Oscillospiraceae bacterium; assembly: GCA_017513385.1. Classification (GTDB taxonomy): domain Bacteria; phylum Bacillota; class Clostridia; order Oscillospirales; family Oscillospiraceae; genus RGIG6375. The sequence goes on from JAFXFT010000185.1 coordinate 1,210, forward strand.
GTACTTATTGACCGGCACAGGCATGTCGCTCAAGGTGTTGACGTTGGGGAACCTGCTGCTGAATTCGGGATGCTGCTTCAATGCGTTGAATTCGGAGCTGCCGACTTCTGCGGGGGTAAGGGCGTTATATCGCAGGAATTCGGCAAGGTCAATATCCTCGGGACGGTCATAGTAGCACTGGAAGAAGCTGCTGAGGGGATTGACGCTTGCTATTCCCATGCCGTTTTTGTTCCAAGCAATGGGGATAAAGTTCTTGTCTACCAAAGAAATCTGTTCTTTGGATAATTCGGTTACACCATCGGAATGCCAGCGGTTCAGCAATTCATTGAGATCGGTGGCGTAGACCTTGCGGGACTCAAGGTATTCCTGACCCAAGAGTCCGTCGAAGCTCCTGTAAAACTCATCATAGAGATTTTCCCAAACGTCCGAGGTGAAGGTGTAATACTCATGCCGCCCGCCGGGACTATAGCGCAGCAGCGGTGTATCGCTGTCCCAAATTATAAGGCGATTGATGGGTGAGGTGGGAGTGAACTCAAGACGGGGAACGTCCGGTTCTTTGTCGGGAGCCTCTACCTTGGTGAAAATACAGGATTGCAGCATGCGGCTGTAGCGCTCGGCAATTTCGCGGTTGGTGACGGTGAGCACTGCACCCTTGGTGCCATCGCCTGAATATTCGGTGATGTTCATTTGTTCGCCCACGTCGAATATTTCAATGACGCTGTTTGCCAAATACGCTCTGGTGGCCGCGTCGGCGGCATAGGTGTGGGAGTATATAAGCCAGCTGTCGCCGCTTTTGCGGAGTGTGAGAGTAGCAAAACCGCTGTACAGATATACGGTGTCACCGACGATTTCACCGGAATCGGCATGGTAGGTGCCGGCACCCATGTCACTGGTGAAGTTGAAGTAGGCGTCGGACTCCTCGAGATAAACCAACCCGGAGTTTTCCCAGTCTATTTCGGCGGTAATATCTGCGGTGGTGATACCCATATAGCGCATAAGCTGCTCGTCCACCTTTTCGCGCGGGAACTTGTGGATGGGATTGCCGTATTTTACAGCATCCTCATAGGTGTCCGAGTCCCAAAGCTGTCCGTGTCTGGGATAGCGCTGCTTCAATGCGTAGAAATCCTCTTCGGTATATTCTGCACTCGAAACGAAGTTATATTGCAGAAACGCAGCAAGGTTGAGTTCCTCGGGGCGCTCGTAGTAGCATTGGAAAAAGCTGCTGAAGGGATTGCTTGCACCGGAATATAAGTATACAGGGCTAAAATTATGGTTTATGAGCAGCAGCTTATCCTCGCTCAGCTCCGTTACGCCTTCCGCCTGCCACTTGCTCAAAATATCACTAAGAATGGAAGAAAATTCCGGCGTGTACGGCGCGTTATTGAAGTAAAATTTCATCAGCTCAGCTGCAAGATCGCCGCTGTCCACGCGGTAATACTGCGAGCCTTCTTCCGTGGTGAGCTGCAGCGTGTCACTGCTGCCCTGCCATACGGTGATGGTCGTTCCGGGAATGATGCCGCTTATCTCCAGCCAATACTCGCTGGGCTCGGTGAAGGGCATTTCAACGGGGGTAAGACGGCAGCGGCGAATAAAGCCGGATATGTCGTTCCTGTGGTCTATCAGCAGAGTCTCCTGCTTGCCGTGGCCTGCAATGTAGGGGGTGAGATAGTAGGACGCGCCCATGTTGATGGTTTCGCTCAGCTTGCCGGCAACGATAGCTGCGTGGTATGTGCCGCCAATGACGGCAGCGCTGTCAACAAGGCTGATTACAGCGTGACCGTAGTCCTCGTCATTGGACAGATGCAGCCCGTTTGCATGCAGGGTCGCAGTGTAGAGAGTGTTGTCCTCGGAACTGATGTAAATTGTGCCCTGCAGCATGCCGCCATCAGCGAAGTTGATAGTAAACTGCAGCTGAGTGCCGGAAGATGGCTGGAAACGACCAAGAGGAGACCAACGCACGGTGCTGCCCATAGGCAGACCAAGCTGCTTGCCGTTCACTCTGCTGCCGTCGGAGAAGAGGTCACCCGAGGTTGTGCTTATCTGAAGATTGTCGTACTCCATGTCGAACTCAAACTCGAACCATGGCGCGCGGGAACTGAGTTCGGGTCTGTATTCCCATACTGCGCTGCCCAGCTGAGACTGGGGAGCTACGGCGTATATATCCCAAACGTAGTCACCGGACATTTCGCCAACGTGGTACTGACCATCGAGAATCAGCAGGAAGTAATCCTCGGAAACACGCTGATAAAGGAAAACACCGTACTGACTGAGGTCGGGCGCTTCGCCGAGAAACATTTCTTTCCATGCAGGTGCTGTGGGCGTGCGGGTGTTGCTGAGATTCCAAGCGTCAACGGGGAATGTTTCACTGTAGCTGCCGTCCATGCGCTCCACGGTGAAGCTGTCCTTGCCGATGATGTAGCGGTAGCCGCTGTCACCGCCCCAGGGATAATAGGAACTGTGTGGCGCCATATAGAGGCAGGAGATGGGGACGTAAACGTCTGCGGCGGGAGTGAGGGTGCTTTCGGCAGAACCTGCGTAAACTATTGCGCCGCCGGTGGGATCACGCTTGATGCTGAGAGCGTCGGAGGTCAGCGTTACTTCGTAAAGATGACGCTCGTCACTCTTGGGGCGGGTGAAAATCAAAGTGCCGCTGAGTGTGCTTTCGTCAGGCAGCGTTGCGGTGAAGAATACCTCCGCAACGGGCGCGCCCTTTTCCTTGTCACTCTCGTGGCGGAGAGTGGCGTTCATGTTTGCCTCAATGGGGTGCACCCAGCCAAACCCGGAGCAGAGATTATTTGCTTCAAGGTCAAGACTGTTGACGGGATCGCCGTTTTCGTCGAGGCAGCGAACGCTGCCGGAAGTTGCTACAAGGCGGATGTTAGTGTAGTCGAAGTCAAAATCAAGAGGGAAGTAGTCGGGCTGCTCGTAGGGAACGTAGCGCCAGCGAATGCTGTCTTCGTCCGTCAGTTCGTATATGCAGAAAATATTGGAGTCATCGGATTCGGAATCGTATTCACCCTCGGCATCATAATAGCCGCCTGCAAGGTACAGTGTTCCGTCCTCCTGCAAAAGCAGATAATACATTCTGTCGCCGTTTACGCTGTGCCATGAGCGGAAGTTGTTGCGGCGCAGCTCTTTTGCGTTGTAGGCTGTCCATGTGCCGGAAGCGCCGGTGAGATAATTATCCCAGTTGTTTTCGACGATAGACCACTGCTCAAATGTGCCGAGCAGTTCGGCATCGGCATAAAGCTCTCTGTCGCTTTCAAGGCGGATAGTATCCGCAGTTTCAATAGGCAGGGTGACGCCGTTATCCCGCTTGAATATGTTCTCGGAGAGAGTGAATGCGCTGTCGAAGGGATAGATATTGGCGACGGAGTGTACCTCCAGCCATGAAAGGAACTGAGTGTCAAAGTCATATTCCATCTTCCAGCTTTTTTCGACGTTGCCATCTGCGTCAAGTCGGCTGAGAATGGTATAATAATCGTCCTCGCCGTAATGAGCGGGATTGAATGAGAAACCACTGCAATACCAGTAATGCACTGTGTAGCTGCTGCCGTCCTCACAGTTGATGATGGCACGGCTGTCGGCGAAGCCCACACTTTCGGGGGCTTTGCGGTAGACGGTTTTGCTGTGCTCGTTGATGAGGGTTATAAGCTCCGCCTTTGCGTTGGCGGACATTTCCTCGCCTTTGGCGTATACGCTGCTTACATCGCTCATGGAGATGAGCACGCGGGGATTGGTGCCGCATATGGCTATCACAGCGATACATATTACAATAGCGGCAGCGGTAAGCCACAGAGCGGGCTTTTTCCAGTTTAGTACGTTTTTGATGCGGCTCTTTACGCTGCCCTCACCGAAAGAAAGAGGACTGGGCGCGGGGAAGGAGCGTCCTGCGGCGAAGGAAAGCAGGGTGCTGCTGTAGTCCTTGCGTATGCTTTCGTCCTGAGAGAGAACCTTTTCGTCGCAGCTCATTTCCATGTCCTTGACCATAAGGTGGAATGCAAGCCATACCAGCGGGTTGAACCAGTGGAGAACGAGGATAAGAAATGCCAACGGCTTTACGATATGGTCACCGCGCTTGAGATGATAGCGCTCGTGGGCGAGCACATAGCTCAGTTCCGCTTCGCTGAGATGATAGGGGATATATATCTGCGGACGGATAAAGCCGAGGATAAAGGGCGAGCGTATGCCCGATGCCTGACGTATGTTGCCCTCAAGAAGCACGGCGGTGGACATCTGCCGCTTTAGTTTAATATAGGTACATATACTGGAGGCAAGCAGCGCCGCAATGCCGACGCACCATATTATAGCCAGCACGCCCATGAGGGTTATTGCGGGCTCGGTAACTGTGGGGGCTGCGGGTGTGGAAGGAATAACGGGTATGTTTTCCACAAAGCCCGGAGTGGGAGATGGGATAATGTCGGGAGTGTGGGTGGGCGCGGGAACAGTCACGTTCTGCACAGGAGGGATATAGTCGGAAATGCTGTGCTCAGGAACGTCGCGCAGGGTCACGCCTACAGTTTTTCCAAGGTCAAATTTGAGGTTAAAGAGGCTGAACGCAGATTCTACGCTTACCGGACACACAAGGCGGAATGCCGCTACCAGCCAGAGAACGTAGGAATATTTCTTGGGTGCTTTTTTCAGCAGCAGGCGAATGAGCAGTATGGCGACGATGACGTAGGCCGCCGTAAGGCTCATATCAAGGAGTTTGGAGAATACAGCTTCCATTTTCAACCCTCCTTATGCTCGTCGATGAGCCGCTTGAGTTCAGCGGCCTCCTTTGCGGAAATTGTCTTGCCGCCCAGAAAGGCGGTGAGGAAACCGGGCAGGGAACCGCCGAAGTTGCGCTCCATAAAGAGTTCACTTTCGTATGCCTGCACCTCATCACGGGGGATAAGGGCTGAAACTACGGTATCCTCGTTTTTGGCGTAGCCCTTTTCGCAGAGTTTTTTAAGGACTGTGTAGGTAGTGGATTTTTTCCAACCCAGCTCGCGGGCGCAGATGGCTACCAGCTCGCCGGAGGTGAGCGGTTCGTTATCCCATATAACTGTCATAAAGCGGTGGTCGCTTTCACAAAGCTTCATCATTTCCATAAGAAAGCCTCCTTTTGAGGTGCGGTCTATAGTCATCGACCTATGCCTAGTCTATAACCATAGACCACAGTTGTCAAGATGAAATTTTGATGTTTAGAAAAAAGTTGTCAAATAAGGGCGGTAAAATAAAATTTACCCTTGAATTAAGTGGTTTTCTATTGTATTCTTGTAGAAGAAAGTTTTTATACTCAAAATATTTTCAGGAGGACTATATAATGGGTAAGTTTGTTATTCGTAAGGTTAATTCCGGCATTAAGTTCGACCTCAAGGCCACCAATGGTCAGGTCATCGCCACTTCCGAGGTTTATACCACCGAGGCTGCCTGCCGCAATGGTATCGCCAGCGTTCAGAAGAATGCTCCCGTTGCAGCAGTTGAGAATCAGACCGTAGAGGGCTATGCTGTCGAGAAGCACCCCAAGTTCGAGATGTATCTCGATAAGGCCGGCGAGTATCGCTTCCGCCTGAAGGCAACCAACGGTCAGGTTATCGCCACTTCCGAGGGCTATAAGGCCGAAGCCAGCTGCGTAAACGGTATTGAATCCGTTA
>JAFXFT010000186.1 GCA_017513385.1 Oscillospiraceae bacterium
AACGACACGCGGATTTTCAATCCGCTGCTCTACCATCTGAGCTACAGAGGCAAATGGCGACCGAGAAGGGGCTCGAACCCTCGACCTCTAGCGTGACAGGCTAGCGTTCTAACCAACTGAACTACTCGGCCAAATGCGTTTTTTTAAACGCATTTTTTGGATGAAAGTGGTGGGAACAACAGGGCTCGAACCTGTGACCCTCTGCTTGTAAGGCAGATGCTCTCCCAGCTGAGCTATGCTCCCACACCGTCTCCGGTTGTGTTGTCATCCGCAACAGCGATATTGACTATACACCACCTTAGCCGAATTGTCAATACTTTTTTTGAAGTTTTTTCAAAAATCGCATTTTTTCTTCTCGCCGAACAATTTATGCCAACTGTAGAAAAATATGTAAATTTTATTGTTTACGCCGGCAGCAGACAAAAACTCTGTCGGCATCGATTTCGGGTACTTCAAAAGAGAGTTCGCCGAAAAAGCTTACGTCCTCAAATCCGTTTTCAAGGAGCAGTTCCTTCAGCCACGGAAGGTCGTGAGTATACTCCACGTGTTCCTCACTGGTGCGCTCCCAGAGCTCGCCTTCCCTTCGGAATACGTCCACGCAGTAGACGCATTCCCGCTCTTCTTCATAGTAATCCGTGCGCCAGGCACAGAAAAAGTCATCCGCCTCGTCAATATATGTCATTCCGTCCATTTTGCGGAACTTTGCCTCGGTATTTACGTCAAATATAAAGACGCCGCCGGGCTGCACAAAATAGCTGACGCGCTTGAAAACATCGCCAAGCTCCTCAGGAGCGATATAATTGAACCCGTCAAAGCTGCATATAGCTGCATCGGAGGTTCCGTACATATCCAGCTCCCGCAGATCCTGATTGATGAACATTGGGGCAATGGCGTAATCGCCCTCCCCCGCTCTGGCATTTGCCTCCATTAGCATTTCCGGAGATATATCCACGCCGATAAGCTCATAACCCTTCGCCGCTAAACGGCAGGTTATTACGCCTGTGCCACATGCAAGGTCAAGAATGGACTTTACCGCAACGCCCATGCGCTCAAACAGGCTGACTATATAATCCGCCCACGCATCATAGTCCGTTTCGTCCATTATGCGGTCATAGAAGCTTGCCAGAGAGAAATACTCATTCACCGGCTTCGCCCTCGAGGCGCTCGAAAACTATGCCGTAGCCGCCTGCACCATACTGCAGGGAGCGGTTTACGCGGCTGATAATGGCGCTGCTGGCGCCGGTGTTTTCCATAATTGCGTTATATATCAGACCCTTATGCAGAAGCTTTGCTACTTCAAAACGCTGCTCCATTGCCATCAGCTCAGTCATGCTGCAAAGATCTTCAAGAAATGCCTTTACCTCTTCCTCAGTATTAAGCTGCAGGAATGCCTTATACATAAGAGTATTTTCCAGACGTTTATTGTTCTTCTTCATGTTATTCTGCTGCACCTCTCATTTTTTTATTTTGCACACATTATATTCCAAAATAAAACACTACCAATATATTACCATATTACTTTAAAAAAGTAAATGAAATTTAAATAATATTTTTCCCATTCCGTTTAGTTGTAAACCTCTTTTCTTTGTGTTATAATATTGTATTACAATACACTATTCTGTTTTAAATGAATCCAGGCGTATTTTTGTTCTTTTGAGAGGATTTATATATGACCAATATGACTATTTATAAAAGATTTGCCTGCATTATTACTGCAGCCGCACTTTCTCTTTCCCTCTGTGCATGCGACCTCGTCGGCGATGAGCCCAAGCCTAATGCCACACCTCAGCAAAGTGCCGAGCCCAACGTCCCCGATGTGCCCGAAAGTGAAGTGCCGGAATCTTCCGAGCCTACTCCCGAAGAAACACCCACGGAAACTCCTGATATAGTTGAGCCTTCCGATACCCCCACTGAGGAACCCACACCCACCCCCTCCGCAGACATTCCTCCTGAGACTACACCCGAGGTGACCACTCCCCCTGCCATCGAGACTTCCGCCTTCCACCTGACCGGTGACGCTATTCTCACCGAGACAGACGACATGGGCATGGAGTACGTTGACAAGATGGTTTTTCTCGGTGACAGCACAACTTACGGTATGAAGTACTATGCTGTTCTCACCGACGGCAAGAATACCCAGCAGGTATGGACGCCCTCCAACGGTACACTGACCCTCTCCTATCAGGGCTTCGCCGCTATTGTTTATCCCAAGGACGGCAGCGAGATTCCTATTCGTGATGCGGTCACCGATGCTCTGCCCGAGTATATGGTAATCACCCTCGGCGTAAACGGCGTATCCTTTATGGAAGAGGATTACTTCAAGTCTGAGTACACCGACCTTGTCACCGATATTCAGGCTATCAGCCCCGACACCAAGATAATACTCCAATCTATTTTCCCAGTAGCTTCCAACTACGAATATCTCAGCTCCATCAACAACGAGAAAATTGCCGCGGCAAATGCGTGGATTCTCGAGGTTGCCGAAAACACCGGTGTAGCTTTCCTGAATACCGCCTCCGCTCTTGTGGGCGAGGACGGCTGGCTGCCCCAGTCCTACCAGAACGGCGACGGTCTGCACCTGAACGAAATCGGCTTCGGTGTGGTTCTCTCGTATATCCGCACCCACGGCTACCAATAAACAGAAAGAAAGGTATAGAGAATGAAAAAGTTTATCGCACTTGCACTTATTCTCGCCACTATCTTCACCCTTTGTGCCTGCTCCAAGGGCAGCGAAACCAAGGTTGAATATAAAGCCGACGTGGCTGTATCCGATCTCTCCGAGCAGATTACTGCAGTAAATGACAGTTGGAACTTCATCGCCATGGACGAAAACTACATCGCCGGCGCAATGAAGATTGACGTAAGCGGATATGCTGACTATGTGGTCAACATCAATGCCTTCGGCACCAACGTTGACGAATTCGGCATTTTCAAGGCAAAGGACGAGGCTTCTGTCGCCGCAGTAAAGGCTGATGCCGAGAATTATCTCAAGTTCCGCCTTGACACCTGGATGGAAGAATATATGCCCGAAGAAAAACCCAAGCTGGAGAAGGCCGAGGTCAAGGTTTGCGGTCTTTACGTTATGTATGCCATCGTAGATGATACTTCCCGCGCCGACGCTTTTTCCGCTTTTGAAAACGCACTGAAGAAATAATCCCTTCCCTGTATAAAACTTACCTCCCGGTTAAAAATATGGGTGTTAAACTCATATTTTACCGGGAGGTTTTTTTATGAAATCCAGCAGAAAATTCCGCAGTATCACAGCGGCTCTTGCCCTCGTTTTCGCCCTTACATTTTCAGCCCAGGCAATAGAGGTAATTTCCGTCTCTGTTGCACCTACCCCCTCCACAGGGGCAAATTACGCACCTATAGCCGAGAATCTCTGTTTCACTACCTTCAAAGACGTAGCAGTACACGGTGAATTTGCCGCTGTAGACCCTGAGGGTGACATGATAAGCTTCCGCATTGCTACCCAGCCCCGTAAGGGCAGCGTTGAGGTAAACGGCACAGGCTTCGTTTATACACCCGAGGCAGGCAAAAAGGGCCACGACAGCTTTACCTACACAGCTGTAGACTCTAACGGCAACACCTCCGAGGAAGCCACAGTTGAGATACGCATTGAAAAGGCAAACGTAAAGCTCAGCTATTCCGATATGGATGGGCACGATGCTCATTATGCTGCTCTGCGCCTTGCCGAAGCGGGAATCTACGTTGGTGAGCAGGTTGGCAGCGCCTATTATTTCAATCCCGACGAAACTCTCAGCCGCGGTGAATTTCTTACTCTCTGCCTGAATACTATCGGCCTTGAGCCTCTTGAGGGCATCAGCCGCACGGGTTTCTCCGATGACGCGGACATTCCCGTTTGGGAAAAAGCTTATGTTTCCACGGCCCTTATGGCCGGCGTGGTGCAGGGTTATTCTACCTCTACAGGCGAAATCATTTTCTCCTCCGCCGACAAGATCAGCGGCGCAGAAGCTATGGTAATGCTCAATAACGCCCTTAAAATCGCCGATGTGAGTGTTTTGAGCGGTCTTACCTACGAAGAAGCCGCACCTGCATGGGCAGCTCAAGCTGTGGCAAATTTGAGCGCCTGCAGCATTATTGGCATCAGCGCCAGCTACAGCGGTGAGCTCACCCGCGGAGAGGCAGCTAAAATGCTCTGTGCATCTCTTGAACTTTTGGACGAGAGGGACAGCGGCAGCAGCTCACTTCTCAGCTGGGCATGGTAAAAAAAACGCCGAGGTTCGTCTTGAACCTCGGCGTATGTATTCATATTAATATCTGTGCTTGGTGCGGGTTTCCAGATCGGAGGGAATGTTTCTCTCGCTCTGATATGCGGTGAGGGGCTTCTCCAGGTCTTTGTAGTAGTCAGCGGAAAGCTTAACGCTCTTGGACTGATTCTTTACAATGAGTTCTGCGAAGGTGTTATTGGTTCTGGGTGCGCGGGAGTTGGTGGCGTTTGCGCCGGGGAAGGTCCAGAGGATAGCGCTGATCTTCTCGAGGGGATACTCGTCTACGCCGAAGAGCTTATAAACAACGATGGCATTGTCATAGAGCTCTACGCGTGCAACAGCGATAAGTCTGATAACGACCACCAGAACTGCGATCATGAGCACAAAAGCTATGATCAGGGGGAAGGAAATGAGGCTGCCCTTCTTCAGGTTGCTGTTAAGCAGAGCGCCGAAAATGACGATCAGTGCGACCAGCAGGCAGATGAAGGGCATGAAAACCATGGGGACTGTGCCGAACTTGCGAATTTTTTTACCGTACTTCTGTTCCATAATACAAAAAACTCCTTTTAATTTTTTTATTTTTAAAATTTCTTTGTATTCCATTCTCTGAGGTCCTTGAGCTGATCATGCAGGCGAACATAGCTTGCGTGCCTGCTTTGGCATATCTCCCCCCGCTCCACCGCTTCTATTACCGCGCAGCCCAGTTCTTTCACATGGGCGCAGTCCGCAAAGCGGCAGTCATTTGCGTAGGGCGCAAACTCC
>JAFXFT010000187.1 GCA_017513385.1 Oscillospiraceae bacterium
GCAGCGCCAACGATTTCGGCAGCGAGGCAATAGAAACCATACTCAAGGTAATGGAGGACGAGCGCGACGAGCTTGTAGTCATTGCCGCAGGCTACCCCGAGCCCATGGAGCGCTTCATTTCTGCCAACCCCGGTCTTGAATCCCGATTCGGCAAGTATTTCCACTTCGAGGACTACAACGGCGAGCAGCTGTTTGAAATTTTCAAATCCCAGTGTAAAAAGAACCAGTATGAGCCCGACGAGGGCGCAGCAGCATATGCGCAGAAGCTGCTCAACGAGCTTTACGAAAACCGCGACGAGAACTTCGGCAACGCCCGCGACGTGCGCAACATATTTGAAAAGGCTGTTGCCCGCCACTCTGACCGCGTGGCGGCGTTGGAAGTTCCCACCCGCGAGGATCTGCTGACTTTGGTAGAGTCCGACCTGTATCCCGAGGCTGACTAAAATTCATCAAGGAGGGGCATTTATGCCCAACATTATAGAAATACGTGATCTCACCGCGCCAGAGCTTGATGCCTACGCGCGTCTTACCGAGGCCCAGCTGCGAAACAAGCTTGAGCCGGAAAAGGGAATATTTATCGCCGAAAGCACCAAGGTCATCGGCACAGCACTGGACGCAGGCTATGAGCCGGTGTCGCTGCTCATGGAGCCAAAACATATCGACGGAGATGCCGCCCATATAATCGACCGCTGCGGTGATATCCCTGTATACACCGCCCAGCGCAGCGTGCTGGCAAAGCTCACCGGCTACGAACTCACCCGCGGTGTACTTTGCGCCATGCGCCGCCCCAAGCCCCGCAGTCTTGAAGAGGTATGCTCCGGTGCCCGCCGCGTGGCGGTACTGGAGGGCATTGTTGACGCAACTAATGTTGGTGCAATATTCCGCTCCGCTGCCGCGCTGAACATGGACGCGGTACTGCTGACCCCCACCTGCGGCGATCCTCTTTACAGGCGCGCCGCCCGCGTAAGCATGGGTACGGTATTTCAGATACCATGGGCGCGCATCGGCGACACCCCCGCCGATTGGCCTCACCCCGGCATTGAGCGCCTGCGCGAGCTGGGCTTCAAGACCGCAGCCATGGCGCTCAGCGACAACTCCGTCAGCATAGATGACCCGCAGTTGGCAAGCGAGGATAAGCTGGCCATCGTTCTCGGCACCGAGGGCGACGGACTATCAGGCATCACCATAGCCGATTGCGATTACACAGTAAAGATACCAATGGCCCACGGAGTAGATTCCCTGAACGTAGCCGCAGCCAGTGCGGTAGCCTTTTGGGAACTGAGAATAAGATAAAGATGAAAAGACCGACGGTTTTTCCGTCGGTCTTTGTTTTTTATACGCGTCTTGCGCCGCCACCCTCGGTAGCCATCTTATAAACGGCAGCTTCTACCGCCTGTTTCTTATGGTCGAAGGTCCAGCGATTGAGTGCGATATGGTCAAAGAACCTGCCGCCGCAGTGGTAAACAAATCTGTCCATCTGTTCCAGTGCGGAAAGGGTTCCGTTGCCGCTGCCTCCGGCGCAGGCAACCATTACGCAGGGCTTCTGCCACAGCAGGGACTGATCGTTGAGATTATGGAACATGCGGGAGCCCTCGCAGCGGCGGACTCTGTCCATGAATATCTTCATGGACTCGCTGCACTCCCACCAGTACACGGGAGTTATGAGCACAAGCGCCTCCGCCCATGCCAGCTTCTCCTGAACCTTATCGAAACCGTCTGCGTCAAATGCGCAGCGGAATTTTTCGCGGCACACGCCCCAGCCGTCGCCGCACATTTTGCAGGCTTCAAGTTTCAGCTCGTCAAGGCGCAGCACCTCATATTCCACACCCGCACGCTTTGCAGCCTCGGCGGCGATGGCGGTGAGTTCGGCGCTATGGCCTTCGGTCTTAGGGGTTGCGCTGATTATAAGTGTTCTCATGGCGATTCCTCCTTGAAATATACATTTATATAAATAGTATAGCAAAGCCCTCCCCTCTTGGCAATGGTCGAGATTTGTGATAATATTGCCGGGAGGTGAACCGCATGAACACTCGCATTGAAAACCTTAAAGAAAAATTCCGCACACTCTTCCCCGAGAGTGAGCCTGTTATATTCTCCGCTCCCGGACGCACTGAGCTGGGCGGCAACCACACAGACCACCAGCACGGCAGAGTTCTCTGCGCGGCTGTTGAGTTGAACATTCTCGCCTGCGCCGCGCCAAACGGTACAGACAAGATACGCATACATTCCGAGGGCTACGCACCTTTTGAAGTTTCCATAACCGATACCGCTCCTGCCGCAGGCGAGGCGAACACCTCCGCAGCCCTTGTGCGCGGTATCGCTGCGCGCATATCCGAACTTGGTTATACCGTTGGCGGTTTTGATGCCTACGTTGTTTCGGAAGTCCTCCCCGGTTCGGGTCTTTCCTCCTCCGCAGCCTTTGAGGTGCTAACAGGAACTATAATCAACCACTTCTTCTGTGCAGATAAGCTGCGTCCCGAGGAAATCGCGCAGATAGGTCAGTACGCGGAGAACGTATACTTCGGCAAGCCCTGCGGTCTTATGGACCAGATGGCGTCCGCTGTCGGCGGAGCGGTTGCGATAGATTTCGCCAACCCCGCCGCACCCATTGTGCGCAGAATAGATTTCGATTTCACCGCCTCAGGCTACACCCTCTGCATAATCGACACCCGCTCGGAGCACGGCGACCTGACCGAGGACTACGCCGCCATCACACGCGAAATGGGCGCAGTTGCGGCCCACTTTGGCAAGGAACATCTGCGCGATGTGGACGAGAATGAGTTCCGCGCCGCTATTTCCGAGATAAGAGCGCGCTACGGCGACCGCGCGGTACTGCGCGCGCTGCATTTCTTCGCAGAAAACAAGCGCGCCGCCCTTGAAGCCGAAGCACTGGAGCAGGGCGATTTCGTCCGTTTCCTTGCTTTAGTAAACGAATCCGGCAATTCCTCTGCGCTGCTTTTGGAAAACCTTTGGTCGCCCGCCGCACCTGCAAGGCAGGCGCTGACACTGGCACTGGCTATCGGCAAGGAACTCCTTGGCGGCAGAGGCGCGATTCGCGTACACGGCGGCGGCTTCGCCGGAACGGTGCAGGCATTCGTGCCCAATGATATACTTGTCTACTTTACCACAGGCATGGAATGCATATTCGGCAGCGGCTGCTGCCATGCGCTGAAAGTGCGCAGCACCGGCGGCAAAATTGAAGGATAAGATATAAGTTTTATCGGCATAAGTTCTGCTGTTGCAGAATGTTAGTAACGCTTGGCAGAGTCACGGCTTCCCCCTCCGAGGGGAAGCTGGCGGCGAAGCCGTCTGATGAGGGGATTCGCGCAAGCGAATAAGAATTGTGGTCTACTACATTGCTGCACATAGCTGCCTTACGGCAGACCCTCATCCGTCGCTGCGCGACACCTTCTCCTCAAGGGAGAAGGCTGCCCGCTACAGCACAATTACACCATATTAATCGAAATGCCAAGGTGCGCGCGGCACCTTGGCATTTTCTTTACAGTTCAATCACTTTCCCATTATCAAAATAATAGATATTTTCTTTCTTATATCCATACTGTGAGTTCGGCTCACTTATATGTGGTTCAAACGTAAAATAATCGCTCTCTCCCAATCGAAGCCTATTACCTTTTTCTATATACACTCTATCCTCTTTATTTCTAACTATAGAGTGGCCCAAATTCCCGGCAAAGTCAAGGTTCACAAAACCTTTCTCTTTAATAATGGAATTCATATGAAAATACAGTTCTTCAAATGTCACCTCGGGAGCAGCAAAATCCATCAGTTCATTGTGCAAAAAATCCTCCATCAGCAGGCCGTTCTTCCATTTCTCATTAGAAATCTCGTCGAGGTCTGCCACAATACCATTCTGCAAAACAATAGTGCGCGCATAGTCACCCCACGTATTTCCATTTTGCGGGCTTAGGTCAATAGTAATAAGATCATTTTCCGCAACAATTCTATCACTTGTAATGTATTCCCTTCCGGAAACAGAAACCGTTGTTTCATCGCCGGCAAACACAAATGCGCCCACGTCCCAATACCAAAAAGAATCCGCTCCCAGTTCAAGCATCTTTCTTTCGCACATTTCACGAACATCCGGCAGTCTCATGCCGGGCTTAATATTGTTTTTCGCATATTCCATGGTATCTTTTGCAATTTGCTGCACTTGCTTATATTCCATGCTATATCTCCTAATCACTTCACCTTTTTTTCAAATGCCTTATGGAGTTCCTCCGAGAGCTTGACCATGCGCTCCGTGTCCACCTTGACCACGCGGCGGTCATAGGTAACGAGGCCGTTGGTCTCGTCCTCAACGTCGCTGACCTGAGTGAGCACCGCGGCGCAAAGTCCACCCTCTATGGCAGGGATTATCTCACTGCGGTAGAGCTTTTCAAGGTCTATCTGCAGGGCGATTTTATCGGCACACTTCTTGTAGCCGTAGGTCTTATCCAAGTTAAAGGAATGCTCGGGCAGCTTACAGGAATAGCCACCGAACTCGGAGAGCACCAGCGGGCGGTCGGGATCGGCTTTGAGCTTTATTTTTTTGAAATAGACATGCTCGCTGACCACGTCGCTTTCATTCTCCGCAAACCAGCCGGAGGTTGCGTCCCAAATCACATGGGGTGCAAGCTGCTTCATTTCCTTATAAATACGGTCTGCATCGTACTGCCCCCAACCCTCGTTGAAAATGGTGTAATATACAACGCAGGGGTGGTTATGCAGCAGTTCCACCGTTGCACGGCAATCGCCTTCGAATACCTCACGGCGTTTTGGGCTCGCCTTATGGCTCACGCCCTTGCGCTTGCCGATAGTGGGCAATGCTGTATCCTTAACAAAGCTGTAGTCGCCGCTGTTGACCATATCCTGAAAAACCACCATGCCGAATTTATCGCAGTAATAGTAGAACAGCTCGGGCTCTATCTTGATGTGCTTGCGGAGCATATTGAAGCCCAGCTCTTTCATTTTCAGTATGTCGAAGCGGTAGCCCTCCTGCGTGGCGGGCAGATAAATTCCGTCGCTGTAATAGCCCTGATCCAGCAGGCCGTGGAAAAACATGGGTTTGCCGTTAAGGCAGATATATGCCTGTCCCTTTACTTTTTCGATACCAACTGTGCGCAGGGCGAAGTAGGATTCTATCTTGTCCGCACCTGCAACCAGCACAAACTCATAAAGGTGCGGGTCATCGGGCGACCACAGATGGGGCTCGTCGATTTCCACGGTGATACTGTCGCCCTTATAAGAATACATATTTGTGCCGATAAACAGCGCCTTATCCTCGCTGCCGCCCTTGGTTTCAACGGTAACGCTGTGGTCGGTGCTGCTGATTTTTACACTCTTGATATAGCTGTCCACAACGCTTTCCAGCCACACGGGCTGCCATATGCCGCTGATGGGAGTATACCACATACCGCCGCGGTCACGGCGCTGCTTGCCCCAGGCAAGCTCATGGTCAAGCTCGTCCGTCACTTCCACACGCAGGGCATTTTCGCCCTCTTTCAGCAGCTCGGTGATGTCCAGCGTAAAGGGCAGATAGCCGTCCTCGTGCTCTCCAACGCACTGATCGTTGAGGAACACCCGTGCCGTCTGATCCACCGCACCGAAGTGCAGCAGGATGCGCCCCGCAGCCTCCGGCGGCAGCGTGAAGCTGCGACGGTAGAGCCACCGCTCGCCCGCTTCCAGCGGACGGCGAATGCCGGAGAGGCGGGATTCCGGCGGGAACGGCACATGGATGGCGCCCAGCGGCGTTTCCTGTTCGCCCCGTACGGCAAATTCCCAGTCGCCGCAGAGGGAGA